>JAQBTI010000150.1 GCA_027624995.1 Chloroflexota bacterium | reverse complement strand
CCCGAAGTAGGGATCGACGACCGCCCACACAACCGCCTTTGTCTCGGCCCTGAACCAAGGTTCTAGGATTTTTTCGGCGGCGAAACGGAACGCCTCCCATTGTGTGTTGGCGGCAGGCCGGAACCGGCTCGCTACGCGGACAAGGGCTCGCGCCGCGCCAACCTTGTTGTCCACATCGGCGAGGGCGGCCTTGAGCGCGTCGATGGCGGCTTCGCGGCTAGCCATCATCGGTCGTCGCGAAGATCACGGCGGCTCATCGGGAAGGCTGCCCCTCTTGAGGGGACTCCAGCGGAACGCCTGTGAACTTCTCCACGGATCGGCGCGAGATACGGATGCGTCCCCCGACGCGGAACGCCTCCAACTCACCCTTGTCTATCAGGCGCGAAACCGTCGCGGGGCAAAGTTTGAGGAGCCTCGCAACTTCACCACGTCTAAGGAACGGTCTATCTTTCATACAGTGTGCTCCAGTCGCCGTGTTGCCCATTCAGTACTGATTAGTGTTGAGTCTAGAGCACCCAGGCCCTTCCAAAAATGGACACGTTTTGAGCTTTTCGAGCCGTATTTGACCACCCTCCAAAAAGGCTGTAGGTAGTTGTTTTCGCACTCGGAGCAACGGCTAATCGTAGAGGCGATTCACGACTTTCTACGCCAGAAGTGTCCTGACGAGAGTGGGGGTGTGAACAAGAAAGCCGCGGCCCGTGCCCTGGCCGGTGCTGACCTAGACGTCGAGCGTTGGCGGACCCTCGTTCGCCGAATCGTGAGGCGACGTGAGACGTCCGAGGATGAGTCTCTTTTCACACCGGAAATCCTGGCAGAGATCATTGATGCCATCCGTGGGATCGGACACGACGGAGAAGCCTGGTTCAACAAACATTTGGAGACATCTCTCGGCATCGAGAAGCAAGAATTTGCGGATGATTGGGGGGGTAGCGATTGGAAAATTTGGAAGCTCTTGAACCGCGTTACCCCAGAACTGGCAGGGAACAAGAGGGCGTACGCGGACCTGTTAACATGGCTGAAGGATGTGACCGACAGACACGGGTCCGAGGCGGCCCATCGTGAACTTGCGAGGGTGATAGAGCGCGTACAGCCCCTGTGGGCTCACCTCTCTGATAGCGACCAACGCAAGACGCTCACCAAGGCGCTTGAGCAAGGCAGCGGATGGCTGTCGTTGGAGGCGAAGGCCGCATCACGAACGTCGATCGTGGCAAAGCGAAGGCATGGTCAGCCGACATGTGAAGAGCTTGCTGTCCTCCAGAAGGAGGAAGAAGCGGCTTATCTCGCCGTGAAGGGCGGTGCCGAGTTACTGGATCGTAGAGGCGATGGGGGGATGACCTGGACGGAACTCCTTAGTCGCAAAACCGACGTAGAGTCGGAAGAAATCGGGTCGAAAAGGCCCGTCTTGCGACTTGCGGAACCACATTGATGCCTTTAGCGTAGATAGACTAGGTTTTGACTGGGGCCTCTCCGGCCCTGACCTAAGGTCCCCCCCGCCCTTTTTGCGAGGGGGGCCTTTTTTGCTTCAACCAGATGAGGGTGCGCAGTGGACCGTTTCGTGATCTTGGTTGACGCAGGGTACCTCTATGCCGCCGCAGGACAACTCTGCTGCAATACGAGCAATCGTAGCGACCTGCATCTGGATTCCGAGAAGGTTAGCCATTTTCTGCGGGAGCGCTGCGGCGAACATTGTGACCAGGCCCACCTTAGAACCTACTGGTATGACGGCGCTCCAGACGCCGTACCGACTCTAGACCAACTTCGTTTTGGTGAACAGCAGGGTGTCAAACTCCGATTGGGACGCTTGACGAAAAACGGTCAAAAGGGAGTCGATTCTCGCATAGTCCGTGACCTAATCGTGCTGCCTCGTAACGGGGCTGTTAGCACGATCTACCTAGAGTGAGTGGTGACGAGGACGTTCGGGAGGGTGTCGCGGAGGCCCAGGAGCGGGGTGTCTCGGTCGTGCTCATGGGAGTTGAGGCCCCCCCAGGCAGGGCCAACCAGGCTGCGACACTCGTCCGGGAGGCGGACGACCTCATTGTCCTTTCCCGACCCGACTGCTCGAAATTCCTTGCACGGCGACAGGTTGGTAAGGCAGTTCTTGACCCGCTGGGCACGATTACGGTGGATGTCGAAGAGTGTGGTACGCCGAGGGACTTCGGACGCGCTCATGGAGCGGCTTTCCGTGAGCAGAGAGAACCATCAGATGTCGCGCCAATTTTGGTGGACCACCCGAGTCTTCCGAGACATCTGGATGGGTGGCTGCTTACGACGGCTGCGGGGCGCTTCGGTAGTCCTTTGGAGGAGAGCACGAGACGAGATATTCGGGCGGGCTTCTGGGAAGGTCTTCAGACGACTTCGCCCGACTTCGGCACTGGTGAAGATGTGAATCCGGACCCGTTGCCCCAGGTCGTTGAGACGGACTCGGCACCCTGAACGAGAAGACGGCCACCTCCGAACGATGGGGTGGCTAGGCTCTTAACTGCTGACCTCAATCCTTGAAGATGACCGTCACACCCGCGAAAGCGAACACGGCCAGCGACTCAGTGGCGACTGGCCGAGGCTGGCCTATGTGCAGTCCCTCGGTGGCAACCTGCGAGGGATGGATACAGTCGTGAACGACTGGCCCCATATCCAGACGAAGACGCTGATCCTCGGGGGCGAAGTGGACGGTCCCGACTTCCCCGCGAACGCGCGGCGGGCGGTTGAGATCCTACCGAATGCGGAGGTCTACCTCATTCCGAATGTCGGTCACAACCCGCACGAGGAAGTGCCCGAAGTAGTGAACGCCCAGCTGATTCGCTTCCTGGGCTCCGACCCGGACGAGCCCGCCGGAGAGAGCAGGCGGTAGGGACCTAAGAGCGGCCGTAAACTTACCGCACTACCCCGAGATAGCGGTCGAGCCAGTCGAGCGTCTCGCGCGTCAGGTCCACCGAGGAGATTAAATGCCCTCCCGAGGCGATCACGTGCCTCTTGTTCGCGTCAGGCGTGCTGAGGTAGTCGAAGAAAGGCAGCGCAGCCGTCTCGAGCGGATAGGTCGAATCGTACTCGCCGCTCATCATGAGCACGGGCAGACGGACGTGGGTCACGAAGTTGAATGGATCCACGACGGCCTGCGTGGGAAGCGGGCTCAGGCCAGGCACATTGAGGACGGCTGCGCGGAATCGCGGCTCGACTGAGAGCATGATCGCCGCCATCCGCCCTCCCCAACTCCAGCCGTAGTACCCGAACCGCTCCTCGTCGATGTCGGCTCGTGTCTCGAGGTAGTCGAGCGACCGACCCAGGTCCTGGCGCCACGCGAAGACGTGCTCGCGGTGGCCGTTGCTCGTGTCCTGCAATCGATACACGTAACCGTCCTTGCGCTCGTATGTGCCCTTGTAGACGGGGGCCGCCACGGCCCGTCCGCTCCGGACAAGCAGGGCGATCACATCCCTACCCACGCCGAAGTCGCCGAACGCCGGCGAGCTCAAGGCGCCCGATCCAGGGAAGTACAAGACCGTCTGCATCGGGCCGCGCGGGCGCTCGGGTCGGAACAAGTAGAGCACCATGCGTTCCTGCCCGTACCCTGCGTCGAAGCTGATGCGCTCCCGGATCCCGATAGGCAAGGTGTCGATCGCCTCCACCCGCTCGTTGAGCGGCGCGTCATCGTACTCGTAGAAGCGCGCGAACTCTGCGAACAGCTCGTCGGAGGCCGGCGATTCGCTGTAGAAGTCTCGGAACACGGGCTCTACCGGCCCACTCACGACGGCGAACACGTCCGGATCACCCAAGTCCGTCATGAGCCTCAGCCCATTCGTCTCCGACCGATCGAAGGGTGGCTGAGGCTGCGTGAGGCTGAAGAGATACGGAGGGTCGTTCCACCCCCCACCGGCCGTGTACCGCTGACGCCCCGTCGCGTTGACCAACCACTCGCGGGCGTTGCCCGCCATGTCGTACGCCCCCCACGGACTGACGGCAAGAGATTCTCCCACCGGAGCAGCGCCCTGTCCGCCGAAGTTGCTGAACGGAACGATCCACTGCGCTGCCATCGGGTTCGCGACTACCGACCAGTGATACACGCTCGGTAGCGAGCGGCCGGCGAAGTGGGCATAGGCGGCCGCTTCGTACCAACTGACCCCCATCACAGGATGGTTCTCTGCGCCCTCCGCAAAGCTGCCGCCCGACCAGGTGCTAGGGCCGGGCCGACCGGTGCGGTCCACGAACTGGCCCATCGCGTCCTGCCACGCGAGTACCTCTCCAGCGCGTTCGAAGGAGTGCCGCCAATCTTCCTGCCGGCCATATGCCCCGGCATCGACGAACTCCTTGAACTCAGCGTTGGTGACCTCGTACCTGTCCATCAGGAACGGAGCGAGCTCGGACGGCGTCGTGTGCGCCAAGCGTGCTTCCACCATGGCCGGACTCATCGGTCCGCCGGGAATGTAGACGGCAGTGGGATGGACGTCGCTCAGCCTGCGAAGATGCGGCTCGATGAAGCCCCCACCTGCGATCCGTCCCACGGTCACGGCCGCGTAACCATCCATCTCGAACGTGAATTGGACGGGGGCCCGCGGGCCACGCCACTCCAGGGGCGTCGTGCCAACAGGCTCGGGCACCTGATCAGGACTGTCGTACGGCCTCCAGGAGACGCTCGCCCCAGGCGGATCGGACGTAACCGCACGCACGATCGACACGGACTCCAGAATCGCCTCTCTGGTCGAATCAGGAACCTGAGACGGGAGGTCCCGCCCGAGCTGATACGCCTCGATCCACGCGGTCCGGTCGATTGCATCGTCGACCGCGGCCACGGCGGCCAACGCTTCCGCCGCGACATCCCTCGAGCTCGCACCCGCGAAGAGCAGCCAGGCCGCCGCCACCACGCCCCACATGGCGAACGCCAGAACGCCCCCGCCGAGCGCCTTGGGCCAGGTGAGCATCGCTGACACACCCCCGGTCGGAACGCTCCCAGCCGCGGCCTCCGCTGTCGCGACGCCACGAACCCCGGTGCCCTCCTGAACGAAGGTCGTCGCGAGGACGACCGGGAGACCGACGATGAGCAGGATCAAGGCGAACGGCTCGGTCCAGTCTGGAAGCCGAAGCGCGCCGCTGAGCGTATCGACCACCTGAAGGACCCCCCAAGACGCCACCACATAGATGCCGAGCACCTGCCAAAGACTGCGGCGGTGTATCTCGTGAATCAGTTGTCGTATGCGTTCCATTCAGCCCCCGGCGTTAGTTCCGGCATTGTACGGCGCTTGGCAGCTATCCGCACCCGCCCTGACCAACCGACCCCTTTCGGAGACACTCGCGGGGCCAGCTCCAGTGGCAGCCACAAAACGGACGTACTAGGTTGCTGTACCTGCCTATCGCTCAACAGTGGAGGCGTCCATGAGGGCTGTCAACACCGGGCGAAAATGTCCCTGAACCGGTCCTAGTGAATACATAACGCGCGCTCGTTGAAGAATCTTTAGGATGGGTGATGCTCGACGGCAGCACCGCAGGATGCGCCGACCACCCCTGGAGGGGCCTACGGAAGCGGCAACGGTAGGGAACGAGTCAGTAGCGGCTAGAGCCCCTACACACGCCTGTGGCCCTGATCGGTAGGGCGTTTGAATATCTCGGTTTCAGGGCCTTTCCCAGCGTGAACATGCACAGCAACGTGCACACTTCGGGAGAGGATTGGCCTAGTTAAAGGCTTAACGGGGCGCTGACCGCCTGCTATGTGAGCAGGAGAAGCGCTGGGAGCGCCCGTTCTTACCAGCTCGTCTACCAGCCCTCTTTATTCTGGACGACCACGATGTTGACGTTGCTGTGCTTGCTGCGCTCTGGGTTGTACGTCTCCGGGTCCACCGCCATCATCTGCA
>JAQBTI010000149.1 GCA_027624995.1 Chloroflexota bacterium | reverse complement strand
CCGGCAAGCGTGCAGCCCGGTATGATCACGTCGGCGCCGTCTTCCTGGGCACAGGCCCGGGCCGCCTCCACCACCGCCTTGATCACCTCTCCAGTCGGGGTCTGGTCCGGGTAGAGGTCGTTCGCGTCGATGTTGAAGGGGCGCTGCGACACAAACTGCTCGTGCAGTCCATAGGTCTTCAACAGCATCTCCTGTATCTTGCCGTTCTGGTGGTCTACTGTGACGAGGGAGTATCCGCTGCCCATCATGTGCGCCACCAGCGCCGCCGACTCCAGCGTGGCGGTTACCGGAATGTCGACGAGCTGCCGCGCCTCGTAGAGCCCGATGTCCAGATTGCACGAGATGAACACCGCGTCGTAGCCCTGCTTCTCCGCCCACATCACCTTCTCCAGAGTGCCGTCGGTGCACATGTAGCGGAAGTACAGCCACTGGTTGTTCTTCAGGGGATAGACATCCGCGATGTTGACGACGTCGAACTCCGTGTCCGGCCGGGCGATCCTTGCCAGATTCTCCTGGCCGTAGGCCTCCGTGCCGCCGAATGGATTGACTACAAGAATGCGCATGGCACTTCAACTCTCCTTCGCGATGAGCTCTCCGTAGTTCGCCTTTTCGACCAGGTTGGGCGCGCCATTCAGCCGCTTCTGCGTCTCCTCGTGGCGGCGGGCCATCTCGGCCGCTTGCCCATCCACGTATTGTCTTTCCAATTCCCGCGCCGACGTGGCAGACGGTGCGGCCGGCACTTCGATCGTGGCCGTGGTGATCTTGTCGACCCCCCACTTGTATCCGGCGATCTCCCCCTTGCTGATGATCAGGTTCATACCTACGTTGGCCTCGACGATAGGGACCCCGTTTTCCCGCGCCCGCGCCATGACCGTCTGGTTCTGGAGTTTGTTCCTCGCCCCATAAGACGGGATTAGCAGCAGCCTGGCGCCGTCCAGCACCAGGGTACGGGCGATCATCGGGTTCCATCGGTCGTTGCAGATGAAGAATCCGACGCGGCCGATCGGCGTGTCGAAGGCCCTCAGTGTCGTGCCCACCCTGTTGAAATACCAGGAGGCGTGGGTCCCTTCGGCGAGTTGAGTCTTGTGGTACTTCCCACGGATGTCGCCCTGACTGTCGATGAAAATGGCCGCGTTGAAGACATCGCCGCCGATGCGCTCCGCGAACCCGAATGCCAGGCAGGTCTTGAGGGTCGTTGCGAGCTTTCGGAACCGCTGGATATAGGGACCGTCCAACGGTTCGGCAACGTCGAGCACGGCCTCGGCTTCGGCCCGTCCTTCGATCACGTCCATGATGACGTAGCCCTCCAGCACGCCCTCCGTGGTAAGAATCAAGTCCGGGCGATCTCGGGCTGCCTCGACGAAGAAGGCCTCCATCTTGTCAGCGTTGTAGGGCTTGTCCCACTTCTTGGGTTTCAGTGAGATCGCTGCAGCCCTGACAGATTGGTACATTATGACTCGCTCTAGTTCAGGCCCCGTTCCGCAACCTGGCCGTCTCCGGTTCGTCTATCGTCATCGCCTCCATGTCAATAGCGACGCCATATACGTCGTGCGCCCGACCGGGGGTCACCAGTCCGGCAATCACGTCGCGAAGCACTGCGTTGGCGTCCCTCTTGCGCGGGTCGCCCCAGCCACCGCCGCCGGGCGTGGTCGTCTCGAGGACCAGGTCGTGGCCGATGTCGGTCGTGACCTTGGAGGGCAGGGTGCGCCTGCTTTCGTCCGGGCCCTTGACGACGCAACTGGACTTGCTCGCCGATTGACCGCCGAACAGCCCCCAGGGGGCGTACTTGGCGCGGTCTGAGCTGAGCGTAACTCGGATCTGGTCGCCGAGCACGCGGAACGAGCGACGCAGCCCCACGCCCCCGCGGTGTTCGCCGGCTCCCTCGGAATCGGGCACCAATGTGTAGGACTCGACCAGCAGGGGATATGTCTGCTCGATGGACTCTACCGGCCCGTTGCGGGTGTTAGTCATGTGATTCTGGACGGCGTCCATGCCGTCCTGGTTATGCATGGCCCCCTGGCCACCGGCGTAGGTCTCTACATAGTTGTAGTAGATACCGGTGCGCGGGTTCTTCCCGCCAATGTTGAGCAGGTTCATCGTTCCCGAGGAGGCGGCCGCCACGCGGTCGGGCACGGCCTGCGACAGCGCCGAGATCAGCGCGTCGACGATCCGTTGGGTCGTTATGATGTTGGCGTTGCAGACGGCCGTCGGGTAGACGGCCGATAGCAGTGTGCCGTCGCGGACCTCGATTTCTATGGGACGGTACAGTCCGGCATTGGGCGGCAGCTCGGGGTCGAGCACAGCCTTCAAAACGTAGTAGACGCACGCGGCAACGGACGGCCACCGGCAGTTCAGAGGTCCAAGCGCGGACGCGTCGGTCTCGGTGAAGTCACACTTGATGGAATCGCCCTTTGCCTCGACAGTCACCCGGATTACGTAGTCCTTGTCGGTGATGCCGTCCCCTTCGATTACGTCCTCGGCCTTATACGTGCCTATGGGGATCAGCGCCAATGCGGCCCTCATCCGCCGTTCGGAGTAGTTAAGCATCTCCTCCAGGTACTCCTCGACGGTCGAGGTGCCGAAACGCTCCATCAGCTGGACGATGTGCCGTCCGCCCACGCTGTTGGCAGCGAGTTGCGCGAAAAGGTCGCCTCGCACCTCTACCTGGGTCCTGACGTTCTGGGAGATCAGGTTCCAGAGGTCCCGGTCTAGCTCACCCCCGCGAAACAGGCGTACGGGCGGTATCTGAAGTCCCTCCTGGAATATCTCAGTCACACCGAACGGCATCGACCCTGGGGCGAACCCGCCCATATCGACGTGGTGCGCCTGATTCGCCGTTAGGGCTACAAGGCGTCCTTCGTGGAAGATCGGAGAGATTAGACAGAGGTCGTTGAGATGTCCTGGCCCGCCGGGATACGGGTTGTTCATGGCCACCGCGTCCCCCGGCGACAGCTCGTCGAAGGGGTATGCGTCCAGGGCCGTACGTACGGCGGAGTGCATCGTACCCATGTGGAGTGGCGTCCCCATCTCGCTCTGGGCGACGACGACGATGTCGCCGGTGGCCGTGTAGATCGCGCAGGAGGCGTCTCTGCGGTCCTTGATGTTCGTCGAGTAGCTGGCCCGGATCAGCGCCGCGTTCATCTCCTCCGAAATGGAGTAAAAGGCGTTACGCATAACCTCGAGGGTTATCGGGTCAATGTTCTTTGTCGTCATCAGGCAGTTCGCTCCACGATTAGGTTGGAATAAGCATCCACGGTTGAGATCTGGCCATCCCACACGACCGTCGTCGAGTCTTCTTGTTCGATGATGGCCGGGCCGTGGACCAAGTCGCCGGGTCTCAGCAGCGGCCGGTGATAGATCGGCGTGGATACGCTCTTGCCATGGAAGTAGACCTGCCGCTCGCCCTCCTTCGCACTCTCCGGGTCCTCCCTTCCATCTAGCTCGGCCGGCACGAGTTCGGGCCGCGGGAGTGTGGTCAACGCCGTGATCCGCAGGTTAACCGCCTCGATCGGACGGTCCAGTGTCGCGTAGCCATACATCTGTCGATGGGCCTCATGGAACCGTTCCACGATAAGCTTCATTTCACCCGCGCCCAATTGGCCGGACGGGACAGGCACCTCGATCTCGTACCCCTGTCCGGCGTATCGAATGTCGGCGAGACGGATCAGCGTTACGTCGTCCGCCTCGACCCCCTCTTGACTCATGCGCTCGATGGCCTCGGTCTCCATGTCACCGAAGCGGGCACCCAGCTCGTCGTGTGTCAGGTCGGCGCCCGCCCTGAGGACGGTGCGCACGAAATCGTGCCTCAGGTCAGCCATGAGCAGGCCCAGCGCCGAGGTTACGCCGGGTGCTATTGGCACCAGGACTCGTGGGATGTCCATCTCGTTCGCCAGCTCCGACGAGTGCACCGGACCGGCGCCTCCGAAGGCCACCAGGCAGAAGTCGCGAGGGTCGTAACCCTTGGCGACCGAGACGACTCTTATACCCTTTATCATGCTTGCATTGACGACACGGATAATACCCTCGGCGGACTCCTCGACTCCCAGTCCAAGGGGCTTGGCGACCCGCTCCTCGACCGCTGCGCGAGCGAGTGAGACGTCGAGGTCCATCCTGCCGCCGAGAAAACGCTTCGGGTTCAGGCGACCCAGCACCAGGTTGGCGTCGGTAACAGTGGCTTCGGTGCCGCCTCTGCCATAGCAGGCCGGTCCCGGGTCGGCGCCCGCGCTCTGCGGACCAACCCTCAACGCTCCGCCCGGGTCGATCCACGCAATGCTACCCCCGCCGGCCCCCAGCGTGTGGATGTCGACCATCGGCACCTTGATGGGCAGCCTTTCGATCTCGCTCTCCTGGGTCTGGCGCACCTCGCCCTGGTAAGAGAGCGTTACGTCGAAGCTCGTCCCGCCCATGTCGACCGAGATGGCGTTGGGCTGCCCGGCAAGCTTGGCGATGGCGACGCTCCCGATCACTCCGGCGGCCGGACCCGACAGGATGGTGTTCACCGGACGCTCTACCGCGGAGCTGGCCCTCATCGTCCCGCCGTTCGATTGCATGATGTACAGATCGGAGTTGATGCCTGCGTCGACGATGCTGGCGGTCAGATTGCCGATGTACCGTCCGATCACCGGCGAGACGTACGCGTTGATGACCGTCGTGCTCATCCGCTCGTACTCTTTGAACTCCGGGAGGATCTCGTGCGAGAGCGAGACTGAGACGTTAGGCAGCCCCTTTCGCAACGCCTTTCCTATCGCGATCTCATGCTCAGGGTTCGCGTAGGAATGGAGCAGGCATACGGCGACTGCCTCGATCTGCGCCTCTCTTAGTTTTTCGAGTACGCTGTCCACATCGTTGAGGTCGAGCGGCCTATGGACCTCGCCGGTGAACAGCATCCTCTCGCCTACCTCGAACCTCAGGTGACGCGGGACAAGCGGCTCGGTCCGGGGAATTCGCCAGTCGTACAGGTCCGGCCTGTCCTGACGGCCCACCTGCAGGACATCACGGAAGCCCTCGGTGACCACCAGCGCGGTAGTAGCGCCCTTGCGCTCCAGCAGTGTGTTGGTCGCCACGGTCGTTCCGTGTATGAAGAAATCGATCTCACTCGCGGGAACGCCAAGCCGTTCGATCAGAATCTGGATCCCCGTCCTCACTCCCTCGGCCTGGTTTGCCGGTGTGGAGGGCGTCTTGGTCATCTCCATCTCGTTAGTCTCAACGTTATACAGCACAAGGTCGGTAAAGGTGCCGCCGACATCGACTCCCAATCGGTAAGTCATCTATTCGTTATCCTCCTGGTCGCTGGGTGTACCCCAGACGATCACCAGCCTCATAGTCCGGTCACCTGTATTTCGTAACCCGTGGTCTACGCCTGCCGGAGCCAGCACAGCCTCCCCGGCCGACACGGCTACCTCATCCTCACCCATCCACATTACGCCTTCCCCCTCCAGGAAGTAGTACATCTCCTCCAATGGCCGCTCGTCCCCATGGGCGTGCCGCCCCTCGCTGGCGCCCGGGTCAAGCTCCCATACCGCCACGCGTACGGGCAACCTTAAAGTTTCCTGGAAGAAGCCGTGGATCCTGATGGCGCCGTCGCCGCCGTGCGCCTCCCGGACGACCTGGAAGTCGGAGTCTGACTCCTTCTCGTACATTTGCTAGTCGCCCGTGAGGTCCGCGACCCGGAGCATGACCTCTTCGGCCAACAGGTGCGTTCCGGCTCCAAGTCGGATGCTCTTCGTCTGCAAGAGCGCCTGCGCTATCAGGAGGTCTGGAGAGGGGACCGGCTCCCAGGGGGCGGTGAAGTGTTCACCGATCCACGCCTCTGTGTAGCCCAATTCGTCAGCTAGGGCGATCGTCTC
>JAQBTI010000148.1 GCA_027624995.1 Chloroflexota bacterium | reverse complement strand
TCGAGGCTATCGTTGAGGAGGTCGCCGCCTGATGTCGTTTACACACCTATTGACGTAACCTCACGCTGTTGTGCCCGAAAGGACTGGAGACGAGACCTTAGAGTACGCCCAAGTCTGGACATACCTCCACGCTGCGTGCGCATTGGCCTTGGTGCTGTACCATGCAGGCCAAGGGGGAAGCGAGCGATTCTGGGAGGTCGTCGAGGAAGCTTCAGCCGTAGCAAGTCTTCCCAGGACATCACCATTGCAGACCGATGAGCTTCCAGAAGTTGAACTATCCTCGCACCTGGTCGAGAGTTGGTTGCGGGCGAAGCTCGCCCGCCGCTCGCTGAAGGCTGGAGAATCCGAAGGTATGCTGACCTACTTCCGTGCCGCGTCGAGGGCCTCGAACCAGTTTGACGGTCTGCTGCTCTCGTGGAACGAGGGCCCGTTCGAAGCAGAGGATTGGATCCAGGATAGATACGACGATCTGCCCGGCACGGCCTGCCTGGGGATTGGCTATCACCTGATTCTCCACTAGTGCCCGGCAAAAGACTTCGTCCAAACTGTGGATTCAGCACTGGAGCAGCCTGGAGGGAATTGGCGCTTTGTTGAAGCTGCCCTGATCGCAATAGCCGAGTTGTGGGAATATACCGCTCCAGACGTTGGAGTGAAGCCGCAGGACTCAGTCCTAGACGAGACTTTCAAGACTTGGATTCGGGGCGCGATCGGCAGAGTCTTCCAAAAGCTGACGCCAGATGAACTTGCCGCCACCCTCGAACGAGACCGGGAGACGGCTTCCGAGCGGGCTCTGCAAACGTACTTCCTGTCGAACCAGTGGCAGTCGTTGCCGGAGGAGGCGAGACGCGCTCTCATATCGGCGGACTTGGAGTTCCGGGCTGCAGGTGGGAGCCGGGGAATCGTGCCTGACCGTCTACGTTCGGCAGTCCGGGAGGTGCTCCAGGAGCGGGTATGGAGCAGGTACGTGGCATGGCTCAAAACGAAGCCCTCCAAGAATCCGCGATGAACTTAAGGTCATAAACGAGCTGGACAACCCAGACTTAGCAAAAATGTTGCACAGATGGAGGTATCGGAGCTTCAAAGACTTCGTCGCGCAGGCATTTCCTCATTCTGACCAACAAGTACTGCTTCGGAGGAAGATGCTTGATTGGCTGTCGAAACTAAACGACGCAGCGAACGCACCGAGGCACGAGCATCGCAAGACTACCAGCGACTTCGAACAGTCAGTGAGAAGCCAGTTCAATCGAGTTCTAGGTGTTGGCTGCCAAGGGATGCTTGCTGAACTGTTAGCCATCGAGCCAACGGATCGCTGACAGGCTACAGCTATGTCACGCAAAGGGCCTGTCGAGCCAAAAAGGCTGTAGATACCTCGCTGCGGCTCGGAGTGACATGATTGCTGTGGCCGCCGGGAGTGGCGGCCGCACCCTGGCGATCAGGAAAAAAGGTCCGATCAGGTTGCCTTAGCAGGGGTCGTTGGGCCGGCCTGGGGTGCCTTTGTCGCCGCCGGGGAGGTCGCTGGTGGCAGCGCACCAGTTGGCCTCGACGTCGTTTGATGTTGAGTCCAGCGTTGCCGGGTCCAGCGAGGTCGAAGCGCCGTCGTAGACGATGGCCGAAGAGTATGCGACGGCGTCGATCACGTTGCCCGACGTATCGAGCAGCACTACCTCGTCGGCAGAGTTCGATAGCGAGAATGTGGAGTACCGGTAGTCGATCTCGGCTCCTCCGTTAGACCCGGGATCGGTATTCCTGCCGAGCACCATGTAGCCGAGCGGCGGGACCCTGAGTAGGCCGCTGGCCTCGATGGTGTGGCGGTTGCTGCCGAGGTCTTTGATGGTCCAGCCGTTGATGTCTACCCCCACGTCGGACCGAGTGTTGAAGACCTCGAACCACTCGCCTGCGGCGTCGCTCACCGCCGACGGGTTTACCATCATCTCAGTCACGAAGACCTCACCCGGTGCGACCGTTCTTACAGTCGGGCCTACGGGTGTAGGTGTAGCCGTCGGGGTCGGGGTGGGCGTTGGAGTCCTGGTGGCGGTCGGGCTTCCGACCGGGCGTGCGCTCGGGGCCGGCGTTGGGGTTGCTTCGCTCGCCTGAGGCTGTAGCTGTTCAAGGGACAGGGTCTGGCAATCGGACTTGAGGGTGATGGTATCGTCACCGCCGGAGACGTCAGTCATCCAGAGGTCAACGCCTGCGGTGGTCAGCCTGTCCACGACTTCGCCATCGGGGTGGCCGTACTGGTTTCGTTGTCCAGCGCTTATCACGCCGAATTCAGGGGCGATCCGGGCCAGGAATTCGGCTGATGTAGAGGTCTTGGAACCGTGGTGCCCGACCTTGTAGAGATCGATGTCGGATAGGACCGAGGCACCAAGCATCTCGGCTTCCGAGGGCGATTCCGCGTCACCGGTCAAGAGTATTTCGACCGTACCGCAGCTTACCTCGACGACGATCGAGTCAACGTTGGAATCTCCTGAGAGGGCTGAGGGATGGAGGACCTTAACGGTGAGGTCTCCCAGAGGGATGGTGTCGCCGCGCCTGGAGACGGTCAGCGTTGCTTCGGCCTCGGCGGCAGCCATGAGTTCGAGGTAGGTGAGGGTCTCGCGGGTCTGGCCGTTCCAGTAGAATCGTTCGACGTCGAACATCTCGAGGACCTCGATCAGACCGCCGATGTGGTCGGCATCGGGGTGAGTCGCCAGAACCGCGTCGAGATCAGTGACCCCGAGGGCCGTCAGCCGGTCCCGAATCCTCTCTCTGCTGAGGCCCCCATCGATCAGCATGGACTCGCCGTTCTGGGCAACGATCAGGGTGGCGTCTCCCTGCCCGACGTCGATGAAGTGGACGGTGAGAGCGGGGATGGGTGTTTGGGTCGGCGATGGAGTCGGTGCGTCGTCGCCTCCACCGCAGGCCGCCAGCACTACCAGGAGGATGGCCGGGATAGTGAGCGAGGCTAGAGACTTAGAGACGTGATTCATCGCTTGCTATCGTTCCGCGCCAGGATAAAGCGACTCTATAGGCAGTGTGGTATCGCGTCAAGGCCTCGACACTTTGGCCCAGACGCGTCCCGCCAGGTCTGACAAAACGGGTCTAAGGCAAGAAGACAGGCTGCGTCCATGCCCTGGCACCCTGGGACGACCGCACGGTGGCCCTGACGTATCCCTCGTCGCCCTGGATGCCGTAGTTGGCCTGGAGCCCAACCTGTTCCGACAGCACGACTCCGCCTCGACCCGTAAATGTCGTGGTGTAAATCCAGTCGCGCATCTGCTCAATCTCGAGAGAGACCGACTCTCGTGAAGAGTCAAGCATGGTCAGCGCTATGCCGGTCGATGCGTAGAAGTTGCCCGACGCGAAGCCGTCTATTATGGCTTCCTGCGAGAGCTCGGCCGCGCGGACCATCGCCCATCCGCGTCCGGGGTTGGCAAGCAGCGGTGTAAAGTCGCGGTAGTTATGGGAGTCGTCGGTGGCGACCCCGAATATGGCTCTGCCTGCGCTGAGCACGGCGTCCCACATCTGCTCGTGGCCTGGATGGCCGGGGGCGCCGTCGTTGTTGGCACCCGGCCATCCGTTGTAGACCTCCATCATGGTCGCGCCGGTGACCTGGGCGATGGCCTCGTGGTCGAAAGCCCAGAAGCCGTTGGGGTGGTTGATAGAGGCGATGCCTCCCGCGGCCAAGATTGCATCGACGTTCGCCTGGATGGTCGGGACGACCGCGCCGGCGTCGAGGGGTTCGATAACCCGCGAGATGCCGATACCGTTGATATGGACCGGCACGGTGCCCCGCTTGATGCTGGCGCTGACCTCTTCGCCTGGGATCATTAGGGGCTTCTTGAATCGCCGCCTGCCGGGCTTGTGTTCGAGGATCGTGCGGTGGTTGTGGTCGCTGAGAACCAGGAAGTCGTACTTGTGCCTGCGGTACCAGCCCACCACGCGCTCGGGGGAGGCGTCTCCGTCCGACTCGGTTGTATGGGTGTGGATGTTTCCCTTGTACCACTTCCCTGACTGCATTTCGCCTAACCGGACAAGAAGACGGGCTGTGTCCAGGCCGCTGTCCCAGACGAGCTCTTCACCGTCGCGCGGACATATCCTTCGTCGCCTCGGGGCTGGTACGAAGCTTCGAGACCGTTGACCTCGGAAAGCGTCTCGCCGTCTCTGCCCACGAAGGATGTCGTATATATGAAGTCGAACTGCTGCTCGATCCGGAGGGACACGGACTCTTGCGACGACTCCAGATCGGCCAGCTCGACCCCGGTGGACGAGTAGAAGTCTCCCGACGCCAGCCCTTCTACAATGGCGTCGCTGCTCAGCTCGTCCGCGCGCACCACGACCCAGCCCCTGCCGGGATTCGCCTTGCCGGGGTGGAAGTCCTTGTAGTGATGGGAGTCGTCAGTGGCGACTCCGAAGATGGCCTTGCCATTGCTGAGGACGCCGTCCCATATCTCCTCATAGCTAGGCTTACCGGGCGCGCCGTATACGTTGGTCGCGGGGTGGCCGTTGAATATCTCGAGCAGGGTTGCGCCGGTCACCTGGCTGATGTCGTCGTGGTCGAAGGACCACAGGAAATTGGGGTGATTGAGCGATGCGATGCCGCCGGCGCTTACGATGGCGTCGACGTTGGCCTGAAGGGTGGAAACGACTCCGTCGGCGTCTATGGGCTCCACGACTCTGGAGATTCCGATGGCGTTGATGTGGACGGCGGTCCGGCCCTCATTGACGCGGAGCGTGACCTCTTCGCCGGGGACCAGCAGTGGCTTCTTAAACTTGCGTCTGCCTTCGGCGTACTCGAACAGTGTGAGGTGGTTATGGTCGCTGAGGACCAGGAAGTCGTAGCCGTGCCTGCGGAACCAGCCGACGACGTTTTCGGGCGTGTCGTCGCCGTCTGACTCGGTTGTGTGGGTATGGATATTACCCTTGTACCACCGTGGTTCGGGCAAGTTTCACTGCTCGTGGAGGGATGCGCCCGCGGGCGCTCAGGGACGCAGTATAGGGGCGGTGCTGGGGTGAGTCAACGACCTTGGCGTGGGGCTTTGTCGAGCCGCCTACGCTCTCGCTGAAGAGGAGAGCGCTGTCTTCACGGGCGGTGTTAGCGAGATGGGGTCGCCCTGGTCCCGTTGACAAGGGACACAGTCGATATTACCGTACGAGTCTGGAACCACTTGGTGGAATGGGATTAATTTAATGAAATTCAAATCTCTCGTACTCGTAACTACTGGTCTGTGTGTCTTTCTGTTGAGCGGAACTCGGTTTTGCATTTTCCACTGTCGATCAGGCGAATGACGACGAAGCTGACTTGTTCGACTGGACGATTATCTACTCCGGTACCAATGCGCAGAGCTTCACCCCTACCGTGGAGACGCTGAGCGCCGTGGAGTTACTCTTGAATGGGTTGCCAGAGGGCGGATTTGCTGGAACAAAGCGTTGCAAGCCCAACTCATCCAACACGATAAGGGTAGATGTCCGCGATTCGTCATGGACTTTGATCGGATCAAAGACTCAGACGGTGACTCTCTCAGGAGCAGCCACGATTGACCCAAGCGAATGGGTCCGCTTCAGTTTTGACGATGACATCGCCTTGACTCCCGGTTCTCTCTACAGCTTCGAACCAATTGTGTCTGGTCCTTTCCCGTCGGGGTGCGAGAGAATCATGTGGGCATTCGAGTGGAACATCTTTTCCGGCCACGACTACACTGGCGGAGCGATGGAAACTAATCCCGGCCACGACTATCTGTTCAGGACCTACACAGGCAGGTCCGACTTGTCGGACCTGTTGGGAGTCCCAGGTAAGGGCGTCGATACGGCTCCGGGACTCCAAAAGGAATTCAACGAACGGTCAAGCGCTGCGGAAAACGTAAGCAAATGACTGGACCGAATCGGTCGGC
>JAQBTI010000147.1 GCA_027624995.1 Chloroflexota bacterium | reverse complement strand
CGGTGACCTTCTCACCGATCTTGACCTCGCCTGACATTGGTGGCCGCTCTCCAAGGATGGTCTGAAGCAGCGTAGTCTTGCCCGTCCCGTTGCTTCCGATAATCACTGTTCGCGACCCACGCAGCAACTTTACATCCTGGAGAGTAATTAGCTCAGACCCGCCTCCCTCCGCGAAACCCACACCCAACCCACTCGCATTTACGACGACTCGCGGACCGCGGGAAACGGACGCGCTGGCAAGACGAATCGCTCGCGCGCTCGCATCCGGTGCATCAATGCGCTCCAGCCGCGCCAGCCTCTTCTCGCGCCCCTTGGCCTCCTTCGCCCTCTGACCGGCATGGTACCTAGCGATAAAGTCCAGCTCCTTCGCGATGAACTCCTGCTGGCGCTCGTACTCTTTCGACTGTCGAATCTGCTGCTCGGCCTTCTGCACGCGATACTGTGTGTAGCCGCCGTTGTATGCTTGAAGACGCCCATTATCCAAATCCCAGATCCGCTTCGCGGTAGCATCCAGGAAAAAGCGGTCGTGTGAGACTACGACGAAAGCTCTGCGTGAGCTGTTCAAGAACTTTTCAAGCCAGTCGAGCCCATTGAAATCTAGGTAGTTAGTAGGCTCGTCGAGGACTAGCAGGTCGGGGTCGGCCAGGAGGGCACGTGCGAGCGCGGCGCGGGTCCGCTCGCCGCCACTTGCAGACGCCGCCGCGTTGCTCAACGTCTGCTCATCGAGTCCCACGCCATCCGTGACCCTCTCCATATGGTTGACGTAGTCATAGCCGCCCAGGGTCTCATATCTTGCCAGGAGGGTTGAGTACTGGCGCTCTGCGTTGCGTCTCGACTCTTCCCCCGCCCTCTCGAGCTCGCGCGCCGCGGTCGCGATGTCATCCTCCAACTGAACGATATCTTTGAACGCCAGCATCACCTCATCGCGTATCGTCCCGTACGTGGCGGGCCGCGACGTCTGAGGCACATAACCGATGCGTAGGCCCGAAGAGCGGTGGACCTGGCCGGCGGTCGGCTCTTGTTGGCCTACAAGGAGCATCACGAGGGAGGTCTTACCACCACCGTTGGGGCCGACCACGCCGATGCGATCGGCCTCAGCCACCTCCAGCGACACATCGGAGAAGATGTCTACCTCACCGTATGAGACCTTCAGTTCGGAGGCGGTCAGCAGTGGCATTTTGCGCGCCGTTCAGTTGTAAGAAGGATATTGAGGTCTCCGTTTCCCGTAGCGGCAGGTCCCCGTGCCTGCCCGCAGCCAGGCAGGGTGTCAAACCTGGTGGACAAGAGCACGTCTAGGCAGACGATGAAGGCTTCTGCTCGCCCCAGACGTCCCGCAACACTTGCATCATCTCCCCCAGCGTCGCGTAGGCGCGGACAGCGTCTAGGATCGGCGGCATCAGGTTGTCGGCACTGGCGGCGGCCTTGCGCAGGCGCTCCAAGGAGTCCTCCACGGCGCCGGCGTCCCGCTCCTCGCGGACGCGGCGAAGCCGTTCCAGGTGGTGGCGCTCCCCGTCCGGGTCCACGGTTAGGACCGGGATGCCGGGGGCCTCGTCGGTCTCCTCTTCATTGACCCCGACAATCAGCCTTTCACGGCGGTCCAGCTCGCGCTGGTAGTTCTCAGCCGCATCGGCGATCTCGTTTACAACAAATCCGTCGTCGATAGCCGCCATTACACCGCCCAACTCCTCGATCTGCCGGAAATATTCGTAGGCGCCCTCTTCGACTTGGTCGGTGAGCCATTCCAGGTAATAGCTGCCCCCAAGTGGATCGACGGTGTTGGTCACACCGGTCTCGTGGGCGATGATCTGCTGGGTGCGAAGGGCCAGCCGGGCGGCTCCTTCCGTAGGCAGCGCCCAAGCCTCGTCTTTGGAATTTGTGTG
Source organism: Chloroflexota bacterium (assembly GCA_027624995.1). Classification (GTDB taxonomy): domain Bacteria; phylum Chloroflexota; class Dehalococcoidia; order Lucifugimonadales; family CATQGZ01; genus CATQGZ01. Next base: position 4,033 of record JAQBTI010000147.1, on the reverse strand, counting down.
GAGCGACTGGACCCCGCTCAGGACCGCGGCCAGAGCCTGAAGAGCAACTCGGGACACGTTGTTCTCGGGCTGCTGGGCCGTCAGTGTAGCGCCGGCGGTCTGTGCGTGGGTCCGCAGCCACCACGAGCGCTCGTTCTTGGCGCCGAAAGTCTCTCGCATCTCCTTCGCCCAGATGCGGCGCGCTGCGCGGAACTTGGCAATCTCCTCAAAGAAGTCCTGATGGACGCTGAAGAAGAAGCTCAACCGAGGGGCGAAATCGTCAATATCCAGCCCCCTCTCGACGCAGGCCCGAACGTACTCGAATCCGTCGGCCAGCGTAAACGCGAGCTCCTGCACCGCTGTCGCCCCAGCCTCGCGGATGTGGTAACCGCTGATACTGATCGGGTTCCACTTAGGGAGATTGTGCGTAGCGTACTCGATCGTGTCCACCACCAGGCGCATGGACGGCGCGGGAGGGAAAATAAACTCGTTCTGGGCTGTGTACTCTTTGAGAATGTCATTCTGAATCGTGCCGCCCAGGGCATCCTGGGGCACACCCTGCTTCTCGGCGGTAACGATGTACATTGCCCAGACGATGGCGGCTGGCGCATTTACCGTCATCGAGGTCGTTATCTCGCCCAGAGGGATACCCTCGAAGAGTACCTCCATATCGGCAAGAGACGAGACAGCCACTCCACCCTTGCCGAACTCGCCTCTGGCCAGCGGGTCGTCTGTATCATAGCCGTAGAGGGTCGGCAGATCGAAGGCTACGCTTAGCCCGGATTGACCCTGGTTCAGCAGGTACCTGAAGCGCGCGTTCGTTTCTTCGGCGGTCCCGAAGCCGGCAAACATCCGCATCGTCCAGAGCCGCCCCCGGTAACCCGAGGCGTGGACTCCACGGAGGTATGGGTAATCGCCGGGAACGCCCGACCGTCGATCGTCCTCGTCGCCAAGGTGCTCCGGCGTATAGGCCCGCTCCACCGGGATACCCGACATCGTGCTGAATGATGCCTGTCGCTCTCGGGGTTCTGGCGTCTTGGAAGGCGCCATCAGGGGTAACGTTGTCCGCACATATACGCCGTCAATTGTTCCGCAGGAATGTCTTGGCCGCATCTAGAATCAGGTCCGTGGAGCGAGCGAGGATGTAAGCGTCCACGTGGGTCTTCTTCCCAGCCGCATGGACCGCCGCCGCAACCTCGGCCTCGAATTGCTTGACCTTAGGATGATCGGGCTGCCCTGGCAGACCAAGGGACTGGGCGATGTCCTGCGCGCCCGACGCGTAGACGTCGATGCCGTCGACTTCGAGGATGTCGTCGATGTGGTCGAGTACCTGTACATCCTCCAATTGCGCGATTACCAGGACTTGAGTGTTGGTGTGCTCCATGTATTGGGGACCGGACTCGAACTCACCGAAGTACGCCCCACGTGCGTCTCCAAAGCTGCGTTTGCCACGCGGGACGTAGCGACAGGCTTCAGCAAGCTGTCGCGCGCGCTCCGCGGTCGTGATATGGGGGCCCATGATACCCATGACTCCCCTGTCCAGGCAGCGGAGAATCGTCGAGTCTTCGATGTCGGGCACTCTGGCGATCGGAGTCAGTCCTGCCATGTCGGCGACACGGCAGAGGTCATCCATGCTCTCCGGCGTGAATGGCCCGTGTTCGGCGTCGAACTGGACAAAGTCGAACCCGGACATGCCCAGAAGATCCACGATCGTCGAAGACGAAAATGTAAGAGCGCAACCGCGCGCCTTCTCCCCGGCCTTCATCTTTTCGAGTATCTTGTTGGTCCTCATTGGGAGTCCTCGTTTTCTGATCGTCGTTTTCTCTTGCCTCAGCAACGCCTGATGTCTACTCGAGCTCGATACTTCCAGGCAGCTCGTCGAACCCGTAGAACTCGTGCTCCATTCGATCATCGTACACCTTCACGATGCGGAGTCCGGAGGGGTCATTGCCCAACGGAAATCCGACCGAGCTGGTCGCGACGATCTGCAGGTCGCCGAAATAGCTGTAGTGATTCCTGTGCCAGTGCCCAGCGAACACGTGCGAGACGCCGTACTTCACGAACAGGTCTATGAGCACGCGCCTTCGTTCCCTGGGGAGGACTAGCCAGCTATCGGCCTCGTTCACAGAGGTCAGGAACGGAGGATGGTGAGTGAAGACGACTATGTGCCGGCTCCCCTTCCCTCGCGCCTCCATCAGGTCCGACGTCAGAAACTCGACCTGTTTCTCCCATTCGTCCCATACCTGTGACGGCTCCTGACATACCGTGCTATTCAAGACCACGAAGTGGGAGTCCTCTCGGTCGAACGAGTAGAGGTCGTCACCGTACAGTTTTCGGTACCGAGAGAGAGATTCCTGCGTGGGCTCGTTCGTTATATCGTGGTTCCCCGAGACCCAATACATGGGGATGCTCTTGGAGAGCTTGCCGGTTATGCGCATCAGCTCGGCGTACTCGTCGGTGGGGTCGTCCTTGTCGTTGCACATGTCACCGCAGGTCACGACGAATTCGGGCTTGAGCCTGTTGGCGGCGGCAATAGCCATCTCGTAGCGCTCGGTCTCGTATTGGAATCCGGTGACCTTCGGAAAACGAGGAACGTTCAACCCGAGATCGGCAAACAGGCCACGGTTGGGGTTGTCAGGGCCACTCAGCCCCGCGTGCATACCGAACTGGGGGTCTGCCAACTGAATGAATGAGAAGGCCATATTTTCCTCCGCCGGTGGCACCGGACGGTTCGCGTTCCGACACTGAATTGGGGCCTGGATGGCTTGAGAGTCCCTAGCCCCGACGATGCGGAATGGTATTCGCGCAGTGCGGACCTGTCAAACGGCGGCACAAAGAATCTGCTCACGGAACGACCGCAAAGTTGCCTAGCGTGGCCCGTGCACACGCAGGATATACTCATCCGGCCAAAGACGCAGATTGGACGTGATATGAACGGCAGAGGCCTTTACAAGTCGGCGCTCAAGGTACTGATCGGGACGATCGGACTAAGTGCGGCCCTGGGTATCTACGCGCTACTGCGCCAGGACCTGGACGAATGGAGTGGCAAGACCCTCGGTACTACACTGTTCGTTTCGGCTACCTCACTGCTCATAATGTTGAACGCTGCCAGCCTCGAGAAGCGTTCGTTCGGCTACCTGCTGATCTCCTTTGTGGGACTGTTGGCTGCACTGGCGGCACTCCCGGTATTTCTCTACGCACTATGGCTTGAGGTAGACGAGGATCAGTTGTGGAAATCCGCCGTCTCTCTGGAGGTCATATCAGTCTTCGCGGGCCACTCGTCATTGCTATCACTCCGCCGCCCGTCTACTCGATACCGGTCGCTCCTGCCAATCGCGACGTCAATCGGAGGTGCGCTCGCCGCGCTTGTGATCTGGATGATCTGGGCCGAAGAGTTCGAGTCCAAGCAGTGGCGCGCTGCGGGAGTCCTGTCAATCCTGCTCCTGTCCGTGACCATAGTTACACCGATACTTTCACGGCTGGCCGCGATGGATGAGCATGGGAAGTCTGGTGGCAAGCCGGTGCGCACGGGACCAGACGGCGTCCACCACTGCCCCAACTGTGGACGCGCGGTGAGAGCTTCTGGAGGGAAGGGTCGATGCACAGAATGCGGCGCGGGCTTCGCAGTCAAGTTCGACGCGAGGCGCTAGATTCTCGCCTCCCCGGCTTGGCGCGCCAGGGCGATGGCGCCGAGTACGCCGGCGCGATTGCCGAGCTGCGGCGCTACGATGTAATCGTCGATCCGCTCCAGGATATCGGGCGCCCGCACGTAGCCGTTGAGTACGGCTCGCACCTCGCGCCGGACCAGAGGGAGTAGTCGGGGCTGACGCATCACGCCTCCACCTATGACGATTCGCTGAGGAGACAGCGTGCAGACCAGATTGGCGATGGCGGTCCCGAGGTATCTAGCCTCCAGGTCCCCAGGCGAGGTGATCCGAGGGCAGTCGCTCCGGAGGGGAGCTCCACCGCTGCTCGATGGCCAGCCCCGAGGCCAGGCCTTCGAGGCAATCTCCGTGGAAGGGACATATACCTGGAAAGTCGTCGACCTGCGGGT
>JAQBTI010000146.1 GCA_027624995.1 Chloroflexota bacterium | reverse complement strand
TACGTTCGTGGTGAGCCCGTCGAAACACGGGCCTGCAATACGACGTTTGGTGCAAAGCCCCACGAAGGAGAGGAACAGAATGGAACAAAACGGAACACCCCTACGCGCGCGATACCGGCCCGGACGCACAGGGCTTCGGTTGCGAAGACACTTACGAGGCGACCACCGCATCCCTGACTCCCAAACAGCTTGCCGCCCTGGCCTACCTCGTCGCGGCCCCCAACCTCTCCAAAGCACTGGAGCTCGCCGAGATCGGACGCACGACCTTATACCGTTGGATGACGGAAAAGCGCTGATTTGGCCCGACGCAACCAGCGACACCGATGCCCTTCTGCGTCACTCCGCCAGAGCCGATGCACCTCTCCGGGCTGTCCGCTTAGACAGACCAGTCCGGCTTCTTGAGGTGAGCGTATTCCTTCGGGTACTCGATGCCAAATCGCTCGCAGAGGGCGGTGACGTCCGCAAAGTCGGTGTCGTGGAGCTCGTAGCCCGTGTGGAACTTGACCATGTACTCCGCGGCGATGCACTTGACCGTTCGGCCGTCGATGGTCCCAGTCCCAGTCAGTGAGGCCGCCGGGTACATGACCCCTTTCTCGACGGGTCCGTAGAGCCCGTTGCCATCGGCGTCGAAGACGATGGCATGTACATCCACCTCATGCCCGTTGCCGTCGCCCAGGACGAAGTTCCATGGACTCGTATCATCGCGCTCGACATCTTCGTATCCTCGTCCAGCCAGCAGCTCGCGAAGAGCTGGGAGGTCTTTCTGTTGAATGGCGATATCCAGGTCGGCGTGAGGCCGAGTCTGCTCGCCAAGGAGAGCATCGATTCCCCAACCGCCATCGACCCAGATTCGAATGCCCAGGCTTTCAAAGCTGGAATACAGGTCGAGAACATCCTCGGCGGTCATTTCATTCATGACGGAAGACGGACTCTAGACGTCTCGGAACCGCCCTATGCGCATGGACGAGATGTCTACTGTCGTGGCTGCACCGTCCAGGACCAACTCGGCGACCACGATGCCCACCGCCGGAGTCAGCTTGAAGCCGCGGCCGCTGAAGCCGGTGCAGACGTACAGGCCCTCGATGCCGTCCACGCTGTCGATAACCGGCTGACGGTCCGGTGTGGTCGTGTACACCCCGGTGTAACCTTTGAAAAACTCGGCGTCGGCCATCCCGGGCATGCGCATGTTCAGGGCGGCCCAGTGCCGCGCCACGGTCTCGTCGCGCGGATGTTGAGTGTAGGCGTTCGGGTCGATCTCACCCGGGGTCTCGTTACCGCCCACCAGGGTCAGGTCGGCGCCCTCGGGCCTGAAATAGATCCCGTTTGAGCGGTCGCTGCCACCCGGATGGGACGAGACCCGGTCCATGGGCCGCCGCAGGACGATGACCTCCGCGAGCGTCGGTTTCAAAGGAAGCTCGATGCCCAGCTTTGAGAGAAACACTGCCGACCACGGGCCGGTGGCGACGACGGCTATGGGCGTTTCGTACCGCTCTCCGGCGGTGACTACTGCGACGACGCGGCCGCCTTGGATCTCGACATCGGTGACGGGCGACTCCAGGACTACTCGGGCCCCCATCTCCCTGGCCCTCGTCGAGTAGGCGAGCGCTACTCCGGAAGGGTCTCCGTACCCAGCGTCCGGCTCCCAGACGAACGTCTCGTCCTCGGCCAGATCGAACGCTGGAGCCAGTTCCTGAGCCTCTTCACGGGACACTATTCCCGTCGATATTCCCATCGCCTGCTGGCTGGAGACGTGGCGCTTCGCTTCCTCCGCCGAATCGCCAGGCACCATGACGAGGAACCCGGTGTTGACGAACCCGGCGTCGCCGCCGCCCACGATCTCGGCGAAGTCTCGGTATATCCGCAGACTCTCCAGGGTGAGTCGCGCCCTGGGCTCCTCCGGGTCGGTGAACAGGTGAACGACGCCCGACGACCGTCCCGTCGAGCCCGAGCCGAGAGTCTCGCGCTCCAAGAGCACCGGTCCCTTAACCCCGCGAACGGCCAGGTTGTAGAGGATGCTGGTGCCCATCAGCCCGCCACCGATGACGACGGCGTCTGTTGTGGTGGTCATATCCGATGCGGTGTGTGGGACTCGGCCTGTTTGGCGGTTGGCTCGGTGATAAAGCGAAGGCTTCGTCACTGACACGCTTGCGACCGGAAGAGCCTCCGCCTCGAGGCTGGACAGGTCTACTATCTTGCTCGCATGGTCGATGTCGATTCCAACGAGGCGGCCCTCGGCATCGAAGTCCGCCACCACACCGGGCGCAACCTTCCGGGAGTCGTTACTGGCGCGCTTCGATAGGTCTATGTAGAGCGAGTCTGTATCGGCGTAGTAGTGGAACTTCATCGTCACTCCTCAGCTAACCCACTGGCTGGGAAGACGTTGCGAACCGTCTCTTCATCCAACGGTGTCACGACCCGCAGGTATTTGCCGAGTTCAGGCACAAACGTCCAGAAGCGGACCCGGCCATCGGCTTGAACCTCGCGGCGGACAGGTTAGGTTAGTGCCAGCTTCACACCACTCCAGCTTGATATACGGGCGTTTTCTGCGTACTTGCTCATCAAAGTAGCGGGTGGTCTTCAACCTCTTACCGTAAACTCAATGGTACCACTCCTACGCGATGACCCTGAACTTGTAGGTGATAGGGTTCAAGTCGCCCTCGGCGAAGCGGCTGATGCGAAGCGGCGTGATGTCGACGGTCTTCGCCTCTCCGTCCAGGATGAGCTCGGACATCACGATGCCCACGGCCGGGGCGAGTTTGAAGCCGTGGCCACTGAAGCCGGTGCACACGTATAGGCCCTCCACGCCGTCTACTTTATCGACGATTGGGTGCAGGTCGGGCGTCGATGTGTACAGCCCGGCGAATCCGGTGAAGAACTCCGCGCTCTCCATTGCGGGCACCCGCTTGGTCAGCCGCACCCAGAGATCCTGGAGGTGGTCCATGCCCGGACGCGGATTATAGTTGTCGGGGTCGACCACGTCCTCCACGTTGCCATTGCCCAGCAGAGTAAGGTCTGAGCCCTCCTGCCGGAAGTAAGTCAGGTTGGAGAGGTCCGCCACACCGGGATGTGCGGGCACTGGGTCCGGCGGCCGTTTGAGGAGAAACACCTCGTGGCGCGTGGCTTCCAGCGGCAAGTCGAGGCCCAGCTTTGGAAGGAACCGCGGTGACCAAGGACCTGTCGCCACCACGGCGATCGGAGTCTCGTACCTTTCTTTCTCCGTCTTGACTGCCACGACTCGTCCTCCGCTGGTCTCGACGTCCAGCGCGGGCGACTCGAGGGCCACGTAGGCCCCAAGCTCCCTCGCGCGAGATGAGTAGGCGATGGCGGTCCCGGACGGGTCGGCGTGTCCCGAACCGGGCTCCCAAGCGAAGCCCTCGTCCTCTTTCAGCACGAAGCCCGGGACCAATTCCCGGGCCTCTCTTACAGATATGATGTCAGTATCGACACCGACAGACTTCTGGATCGAAACGTTGTGTTCGAGTCCGCCGATGGATTCGGGGGGCGCGATGACCAGGTACCCAGTCTTGACGAAGGAGACCTCGCCTCCCACGATCTCGTTGAAGTTAATGAAGTAGGGGTAGCTCTTCAACGCGAGTTCGGTGTTGACGGCCGTGGAATAGTGCATCCGGATGAACCCAGACGAACGACCGGTCGAGCCCGATCCCAGGGTGTCCCGTTCCAGAAGCACGGGGCCCTGGACGCCGCGCAACGCCAGATTGTAAAGGATGCTGGCGCCCATTACGCCGCCGCCGATCACGACCGCTTCAGTAGTCTTGGCCATCGATATATTCTCTGTGGCTCGGGACTTGCTTTGAATCAGTACGGGGAGAGCGAGCAGGCCACATTATAGAGGCATTCGAACTCAAGAGATTGAAGCGCTGCCGTTCGGACGGGTCTGAATAGCTGAAAGGCGTCACTGACGCAGAGCCGGACTGTGTGCTCCATGTGCTGGGTGGGAGAGGTTCGCGCTCGGCGCTCGGCTCAAGTTGTCGATACGGTACAATGCCGGGACTCGTTTGGCGGATATTGTCCATGGTCAACGGCATACATAGTGCATCATGCCCGCGCCGGGTCCCCTTTGGGCGTGGGACGCTGGCCGTGAGTGGGCGATGAAGAAGTACTCGGTCTTCAGCCTCATCCGACAAGGTCTGCGCCGCGACGCGGAGTGGCCCAGGGCCTGGCGCAACCCTGACCCCAAGAAGACGTACGACGTTGTTTTGGTAGGCGGAGGCGGACACGGTCTCGCCACGGCATACTACCTGGCAAAAGAGCACGGGATCACCAACGTTGCGGTGCTTGAGAAGGGCTGGATTGGCACGGGCAGCGTGGGCCGCAACACCACGATTGTCCGGTCCAACTATCTCCGAGACGAGACCGGGCACCTTTACGAGAAGTCCATGCAGCTCTGGCAGAATTTGAGCCAGGAGCTGAACTACAACCTGATGTACAGCAAGCGGGGAGTTGTCAGCCTGGGCCACACCCTTCAAGAGATGCGGGACATCGCCCGGCGTGTCAACGCCAACCGACTGAATGGCATAGACGCCGAGCTGCTGGACACCGAGCAGGTCAAGAAGCTCGTTCCGATGTTGAACGCGTCTGCGGATTCCCGCTACCCGGTTCTTGGTGCGTCGTATCAGCGACGAGGAGGTACAGCGCGCCACGACGCTGTGGCATGGGGATACGCGCGAGCCGCGGACTCGCTGGGAGTCGATATCATCCAAAACTGCGAGGTTACGGGTATCCGTCAGAACGGCCGGGTCGTAGGCGTGGACACGTCCAGGGGGGCCATCGACGCCGGTAGGGTCGGAGTGGTGGTGGCCGGGAACTCCAGCGTCCTGGCGAAGATGGCGGACCTGCGTCTTCCGATCGAGAGCCATCCGCTGCAGGCACTGGTCTCGGAGCCGGTCAAGCCGGTACTGGACCAGGTGGTGATGTCCAACATGGTGCATATGTACGTCAGCCAGTCACAGAAGGGGGAGCTGGTCGCGGGAGCGGGGATCGATTCCTATAACGGCTACGGGATGCGCGGCAGTGTCTCGATAATACAAGGCTTGATGGCCGCGACCGTCGAGCTGTTCCCCATGTTTAGCCGCCTCAGGATGATGCGCGCTTGGGCCGGAATCGTGGACATCTGCCCGGACGCCAGCCCCATCGTCGGCAAGATGCCGGTTGATGGATTGTATTTCAACTGTGGATGGGGCACCGGCGGATTCAAGGCGACGCCTGGATCGGGATGGGTCTTTGCCCATACCATCGCCAACGACCGGCCGCACCCTCTCAACGAGGCTTTCAGCCTGGACCGATTCACCACCGGGCACCTCATCGACGAGCACGGGGCGGCAGCCGTAGCCCACTGAAGGAGCCGGCAGAGGATGCTACTCATACAATGCCCCTGGTGTGGCCCACGAGAGGAGTCTGAGTACTCCTATGGCGGTGAGGCGCATATCCTGCGGCCGGAAAACCCGGAAGCGGTGTCCGACGAAGAGTGGGCTGACTACCTCTTCATGCGCCAGAATCCATCGGGCCGGCACCAGGAGCAGTGGTCGCACTCGGCAGGCTGCCGCCGCTGGTTCAACGTTGAGCGGGACACTAACACCTTCAAGATTCTGTCGGTCTACCGTCCAGGCGACCCGCCGCCGGAGATAAACGATGGACCAGCCTGACCGCCTGGCGGCCGGAGGCCGCATCGACCGCGACCGACCCCTTGGCTTTGTCTTCAACGGCAGACGCCTCCAGGGATATCAAGGCGACACTCTGGCATCGGCGCTGCTGGCCAACGGCGTCGGCGTGGTCAACCGCAGCATCAAGTACCACCGGCCACGTGGGATCGTCGGCAGCGGCGCCGAGGAGCCGAACGCGGTCCTTCAGATCGGTACGGGCATGAGCACCCTGCCCGATCAGCGCGCCACGCAGGTGGAGCTCTACGACGGACT
>JAQBTI010000145.1 GCA_027624995.1 Chloroflexota bacterium | reverse complement strand
AGCATCGATCCTCTTCTTCCATGAGGTAGCCGATCCTCCAGAGCCGGTTGAGCAAGGTTTGGGCCGTTGGCGCGAATTATCGCTCCCGACGCCTTGAATCACCATCGAAGAGACAGATCAACCTGTTGTTTATTAATGGATTATATCCCTTCTTCTGCAGCGGATAGAGGCGAGCGCAGCAGATGGATGCGAGCGGTATCGAGATCGTGCGGGGGGATGTTTCTGCCGTACCGGAAACCAGCTTGGGGAAATAACTTCCGCCCTGGGCCGCGCTTGTTGGCTGGTTGGCTAGACCCTATGTTTTGGGTTGAATTCTTTACCAAAAAGGACTGGAATCGATGATCGACAAAGAGCTGCTGGATATTCTCGCCTGCCCCGAATCAAAAGAGCCCGTCTACCTGGCCCACGCGAGTGTTGTGGAGGAGTTGAACGGTCGGATCGAAGCCGGCGGTGTGGCAAACCGGGGCGGGAAACCGGTGGAAAAGAAGATGGATGGTGGCCTTGTGCGGGAGGATGGCGCCTATCTCTACCCGATCGAGGCCGACATCCCGATCATGCTCATCGACGAGGCGATTCCGATCGGCGCAATGGGCATCCAGGCCAGACGGGCTGCGCCGCCCGAGTAGTTCTTATTCCGGCTCCGCTCCGTCCGCCACAGCGGGCCCCTCTACCTTCAGGAGGGTCTGGGTGCCGTCCCTGCTGCGCAAGATCCGTATCCCGACCCCTTTTTCGCGCGCCTGGCGCTTGTAGTCGTCCACGAGCTCTACGGTCCGCTGGCGCTTCAACAGTCCTAGTTCCAGCAGGACGTCGAATCCCTCTTTGTTGACCAGGCCAAACCGAGCCCCCTCCAGGTAGACCTGATAGGTCCGCACGCGGGCCGCCTCACCGTCGCTTGCATTCTTGTCTGAAGATCGGCGTTTGAGTTCGTAGGTCAGGGCATAGCCGACAAAGTTCGCGATCACGACGACGACGTCACTGGCAGCGACGGCGGTACTGAGCAGGTCGAAGAATCCGAGTGGAATCAGGCAGACCAGCATCAGGCAGCCCGTAAAGAAGAAGACGACCCGCGCGCGGTCCGGCATCTCTCCCGCCCGCTTGCGCTCCAGCATGGCGAGGATGCGCATGACCGATCCGACCAGAAAACCGGCGAACAGGAGGATGAGGAGGATCTCGAGGGGGCGAATCATAAATCGCTACCTGCTAAATCGCTACCTGATGGACGCAAAACGCGAAAGGCACCTGCTTTATCGGCAGGTGCCCATCTGAAGTTTGCCTCTTTGTGGATTTTGTGGTGCGGAAGCGGGGACTCGAACCCCGACGCCCGAAGGCACTGCCCCCTCAATCCGATTCGAGTCATTCGCACATCCTGTTGCAGGCCAGCGACCTATAGTCGCAAAACTTTGTTATCTCTTGAGTTACGGCCATCACCAGGATCAATGGAGTGTGATCAGCATTGACCGGGTTGTACGAGTCGGTGGAGAGAAAATGGAGAGCATTCCCCCACTGGTCCTGTCCCGCCCTACGTGCGCCGGATGAGGAGACCTGCGCCGCTCCCTGAAGTCCACGGAGTGCTGGCAGAGTTGTTTGGGGTCTGCTACTGGTCCATTTGGCTGCCTTGCTCTCGCCACAGGTACTCGAACCGGTGGAACGCCAGCTCCTCTCCGTAATTCCGCACGTTATCGGACACATTCACGACCAGACAGCGCTCCTTCCCTCCGTTCTCAGGTCCACGCAGCCCTCTGCCGACCATCTGCTGGTAGAGAACCGGGCTGTATACAGGCCGGGTGACGTATACGGCTCGGACGGCTGGCGCATCGAACCCGGTTGTGAGCACACCGTAGTTCGTCAGGACGCGGAGTGTGCCCTCCTTGAACTGCTGGATCGCATGACGCCGGCGCGAACGAGAGGACCTGCTGGAGAGGGCGAAAGCCGGTATCCCTTCCATCGAGAGTCGGACCGCTATATCCTCGGCGTGATCCACGCTCGCTGCGAACAGCAGGATCGGCCAGGTATCTGGGCGATCCCGGATGTCGTCCAGTATCCGTTGATTGCGCTGTCGACTCCCCGCGAGCCGCTGCTCGACTGAGGAAGGCAATTCCCCGAAGGTTCTCAGGTGCTCCATCTCGTCCGCGTGCAGCTCCAGTTCGTCCCCTTCAAGGACATGGTGGTCGGCGTGCGCCAACACCCCGTCTCGCTGTAGCGACGCGTACAACTGGGGCTGTTCGCCAAGACGTTCGTCGAATCGCCTGCCACAGAATCGGAACGCGAGCCTAAGTGTCTCGCGCGGGTCATTCTCGCCTCTGAATGGTGTCGCCGTGAGGCCGATCAGCGGCCTGGACGTAACCCGCTCCGACAAACCGAGACGTCGCAGGATACGGGTGAAGCTGGGCGCGATGGCGCCATGCGCTTCGTCGATCACCACAAGACCAGGCTCGAAGACCCAGGCATCGCTCGGTGTGTCCAGACGTCGAATCAGCGTCTGGTAGGTGCAGACTACCAGGTTGGCACCCCTCTCACGCTTCTGGACACGCTTGCTGGTTTCGCCCCACATCCGGTTGATCCGCAAGGGGGCATCCTCTGGACCAAACGCGCGCCATGCTTGACGCCAGCTCTCAACTGCCTGCTCACAGAGTTCATCAGTCTGCGTGATCCACAGAATGGTGGCATCACGATCGCCAGACCGGATCCACTCGATCGTCGACTGGACCACTACCCTCGTCTTGCCTGCTCCGGTTGGCAAACACAGGACACCTCGACTTGGCCTCTCAAATCGCAGGAAGTTCCGAATCTCGGATCGCATTTGATCCTGGAAACCATGGAGCGGAGGCAGCGTTGCCGGTCCCAGGACATCCTCCCATGGCGGCCTTTGTCGACCAGGGAACCCGGCGTAGCCTTCGGGGAACCCGAGTTCGCCCACGAACCTGACAGCTGCAGGTCCACCATCCCACCGACTGGGTGGCTGTAGACCGTGTTGCCTCAATTGCTGAGTGTACTCCTTGAGGACCTCTACGCCGTACACGGCCAAGGCCAGCCGGGCGGCCGCATGCGGGCCCGACTCCCCTATATCGTCCAGCCAGTGCCGGTGTCGTTCAGGGATGCCAGCCTTGAGGGCTGCGTCTCCGACGGCCGCTTCGAGCCGCGCCGCAAGCGTCGGTTCAGAGCGGATGGATTCGAGGCGCGCGGCAAGTGCTTGCTCGTCAACAGCTACAAGAATGCTGCGGATCGTGTCGTCATCCAGGTCAAGGCGCAGTTGGCGCTGTAGTTGATCCAGGATCCAGGCCGGCTCCCGCTCACCCGTGTAGTAGAGGCAGTCATCCCGAAATGCCACCTCGACGTTGACCTTGGTTCTCCCGCGCGTGGGGCTCCTTGACTCGAGCCACAACTCCTCGCACGACTGCAGAAGTATCTCAGATGGCGGCGGCAGCGTATCGCTAAGCCCTGGAAATCGGTCGGTCACTCGCTCCGCATCTGTGACGGCCAGGTGCCGTAGCTGCGCCGGGTCGCCTCTCTGCAGGCCCCACCGTTCCACCAGCGTGTCGCAGTCGCTCCCTGATGGCACGACTATCACTGCACGCCCTTCCGACTGGAGCACTTCTGCGTCACCCGAATCACACGTCACGGTCGTCCGCTGCGGCGATCTTGTGGTCCACACACCGCCCAGTCTGCATCTCATCTGGTCAGGGCAGCCAGCGTCGTGGTGTGCCGCCGCAGCATAGAAGCTACCCAGTTCCTGCTCCTCTCCAGTGTAGTGCAGCGCTTCCTGAAGTCCCCGCTCCCACGCTCCGGGACTGAGCTCTGCCTCGAACCGGGGAAGGTTGAACAGCGACGCGTGCTCGGCGGAGCATTCTGCCACTGGCAGAAAGGGAGCCCACAGCCGTAGAGCAGGACTTACAGCCTCCTGGCAGGTTCTCGGGCCAAGCGAGGTTGAGAGGCGGCCATGCTGACGCAGGACCCAGCGAATGAGTGCCTCCACCGGTACCTTCGGATATGATGCGGGCTGGCTCGTGTGGTGCATCGTCCATGTTGCTGCCTGAGTCGCGAGCGGGAGCAACGCGGAGGTCATGCGCGTTGCTGCTTCAGCCGACAGTCCCGGCAATGGATCCAGCGGGGCTACGAATGCCCTCTCTACGAACCCAATGAGATGGCGTTGCGGCCTCCGATTCTCGCAGTAACTCAGGAACTGCCCTCTAGCCCATAACATGTAATCCTGGCCGAGTTTCCCGAATAACTCGTCGACCACTTCCGGGGCACTCCTTGCACCCAGCTGGATGAGCAGCTGAAGCTCTTCAGCGTGATATGTCGTGTCGATCACCCATGTCCGCTCGCGATCGGAGACGGGCTCGTGAACGACGGTACCTGGGAGTAGCACGGTCGGGATCTCGCGGTACTCTCCCGCCATGGTTCTCACCCTAAGCTGCTTACGTTTTACCCAAGACAAGTCGCTTGTGATCATCTCGATGACATCTGCGGTCAGACGCTTGGCATGGCGCCAGAACACATCCCAGTCGAGATCTGGCCATTCCGCTCCGCCCAAGAGGGCTCTGCAAATGGCCTCACTACCCGACTGAACCAGGCCGAACTTGTCGCCCAGGACCTTCAGCGCCAGGTCGTCCGCTGCTACTTCGGGGTGGACCAGGCAGGGATGATCCGATTCCAGCACATTACCGCCCAACACTATCGCGACACGGCTGGCGTCCGGGCTAACGAGCTCCCCGGTGTGTGTAAGGACGAACTTGGCCCATCGGACAGCCCTACGTTGATCCTGGCTGAGTGAACCAAGGTCGAGGAGTGTACCGGCCAGACGAATGGCGGCTATCGACGACTCGGGTGTGCGCTTCGCTGCCACGCGTCCGAGCCAGTCGTCAATGCCGAGTTGCTGGCAGCCAAGACGGACAGCACGCGCAGCACGGTCACGCGCGTCAACAGACCTGTGCGTGATCGAGTCCGGCTCAAGCCCGCCGAACTCCTGGAACCATGTATCAAGGTCGGCTGCGTGCACAGAACCCGGCCGAACGCTCAGTATCGAGGGAACGTGCAGGCCCCGGGTCGCGCTCGGCATGCAGCGCTTGCGTGTGAGCCGGCCGTATACGCCCTCCGCGAGGGCCCTGTCTGCCCACCCTACATCGTCTCTGGCGGGCAACGCATCCAGGAAGGCACCCGGGTCGGCTTGCGTTGCCAACTCTTGCACGCTAGCAGCAACGAGGTCCGCCGCGTGCTCAACAAGCGCCTGGTTGTAGGAGTTGTTGAGCACGTTCTCTCGATCGGCATTCGTTCCCCAAGGCGCGTTCAGGATTCCCTGGAGCGTCGTCTCGGTCTGCGTCGGTAAGAAAACCCAGAGCCGACCGCGCTGACGTGTGGAGCCCTGGAAAGGGCCCAGGACATGGGCAGCGACTTCCATTTGTCCAGGCGTCGGTCCATGAGTCTTCGATCCGGCTCAGACAGGTCGGCTATGTCAAAACGCTTTGCGAAGACGCGCCAGCGCTCGGCAGTACCGTTTTCCGTGACGACGATATGGTCGCCATCCTCTGCGACAGTTACCTCCCGGGCTACACCGTACTCCTGAGCCAAGACAGAGAGTTGGCTGACATGGGGTGAGAACACAAGGAAGGCAGCCGGAAAGGCTGCCACCTGATCCAGAGCATCCTGCACGGACACCTCCCGGAGTGGGAGGCGGACCACCGTGGTCGCCCAAGTAAGCAGATCCGCCAGATTGGAGTCTTGCGCGCACCCATCATCCCAGCTCAAAGGAACCGCCGTTCGCAGCTTCGGGAGCGACTCTCCCTCGCCGACCAGTGCCGCCATGGTTGCAGTATGCTCCGGCGGGTTGAAGCGGAATGAGACGGACCGGCTGTACACCTCCGGGTGGTCGCACACCGCCAGTACCGACTTGAAACCCAGCCCGAAACGGCCTATGTCCTCGCGGCCCTTGGTCGTCAGGTGGGACATGAGCAGGTAACGCATTCCTTTTTCGCTGATCGGCTCGCCCTCGTTGGCGCAGTATAACGTGTTGTCCGCGATCAGAACGGAGATCC
>JAQBTI010000144.1 GCA_027624995.1 Chloroflexota bacterium | reverse complement strand
CTCCTCCAGCAACTCGTGTACGTTCTGCATCGCCTTCTCCGCCTGGGCCGCAGGGTCGCCATCGCCGACGAACTCCTTACCGTCAAGCGTCATTCCCGTCTGGCCTTGCAGGAACACGTGGTCGTTGGCCCGCACCACTTTGGCGTTCCCGTAATCGAGCTGCGGCATGAGATAGCCGCCCTTGGCGTTGCCGAGACGGAATCGGTCGTGTCCCTTGGTCCGGTCCGCCGGTATCACAGCCCAAACGTCGATCTCGAAGTCGATGTACGGCTCGGCCAGGGACTTTACGACAAGGCCGGTGGATACGGGATTCACCCCCTCAAGGTGGCGGGCGATGACGGGGTAGACTTCGGCTCGGTACGAGTGCTCGGTCGTATAGACCGTTGTCATGCAGATGTCCTCCATCCGGGCGCCCGCCTCCTCAAGGAGGACCCTGACGTTCTGCATGGCCGTTTCCGCCTGGGCCGCCGGGTCCCCCTCCCCGACGAAACCCTGGCCGTCCAGAGTCAGCCCCGTCGCACCCACCAGGAAGACCTGGTCATTAGCCACAACGGCCGGGCTGCCGCCGTAGTCCAGGTCCGGCGCCAGATACCCACCCTTGGTATTGCCGATGCGCAATCGCTTGTGTGCCAATGTTGCCTCCCTATCTGGCTCGAACTCTGATCTCCCAGCTAGCTATGCTACAATATCCGCCGTTTCAAATCTCCATCTCGACTCGGAATTCCCGCGACGGAGGCCACATGGCGACGGTAACTGAGACGGCGAAAAAGTACAAAGTCATCGGCACGAGGCCGATCAGACACGACGGCGTCGACAAGGTGACCGGGAAGGCCCTCTACGGGGCCGACATCCGTCTCCAGGGCATGCTCCACGGGAAGATCCTCAGGAGCCCCTACGCACATGCCCGAATCAAGTCGATCGACACCAGCAAAGCCGAGGCACATCCAGACGTTCGAGCAGTCGCGACGGCATTGGACCTGGCCGAGGTGGCAGACACCCTTGCCGAGGTCGGCGAGGATGTCTTCACCAGTATGAAGTACATCCGCGACAACGTACTGGCCTCGGACAAGGCGCTCTACAGAGGCCACGCGATCGCTGCGGTGGCGGCTGCGAGCCCCCATGCGGCTGAAGAGGCCCTATCGTTGATCGAAGTCGAATACGAGCCGCTGCCCGCGGTCACGGACGTAGAATCGGCGATGGCCCCGGGCGCACCCGTCTTACACGAGCACATCACCACTTCGGGGTTGGACGACGGTCCGGAGACCGGCACCAACGTAGCCGCGCACGACCAGCACCGGCTGGGAGACATCGATAAAGGTTTCGAGGAGGCGGACCTTGTCGTGGAGCGAGAGTTCCGCACGAAGACCGTGCACCAGGGCTACATCGAGCCGCAAACTGCAACCGCCTGGTGGACGCCCGACGGCAACGTCACTATCTGGTGCAGCAGCCAGGGCCACTTCGGCATCAGGGACTCGGCTTCGCAGATACTCGGCCTACCGGTATCCCGAGTAAGGGTTGTCCCAATGGAGATCGGGGGCGGCTTTGGTGGCAAGCTTCAGGCATACCTGCAGCCCGTTGCCGCCGTACTGTCGCGCAAGAGCGGCCAGCCGGTCTCGATGACCATGTCCAGGGCCGAAGTGCTAGAGGCGACCGGCCCCGCGCCGGGCGGGCTCGTAAGGATGAAGATCGGCGTCACCAGCGAGGGGCGTATCACGGCCGCACAGGGGTACCTGGCCTTCGAGGCCGGCGCGTATCCGGGATCATCACTGGGAGGCGCTACCGCCTGCATGCTCTCTCCTTACAACATCGAGAACCTGCTGCTGGACGGTTACGACGTTGTCGACAACAAGCCCAAGTCGAGCGCTTACCGAGCTCCCGGCGCACCTATAGGAGCGTTCGCAGTCGAGTCGGTCATAGACGAGATCTGCGAAAAGCTGGGTATGGACCCCATCGAGTTCCGTCTCCTCAACGGCGCCTCCGAGGGCGTCCGTCGGGCCGACGGAGTAGCCCACGGCCGCATCGGCATGATCGAGACGGCGGAGGCCGTCAGGGCCCACCCGCACTACTCCGCTCCCCTGGATGGCCCAAACCGGGGCCGAGGAGTCGCGTTCGGGTTCTGGCGTAACAACACCGGCCCATCCAGCGTCGTGGCCAGCGTAACGCCCGATGGTACGGTCATGTTGGTCGAGGGCTCCGTAGACATCGGCGGGTCGCGGACCGCGGTCGCCCAGCAACTTGCCGAGGTGCTGGGTATCCCCGTCGAGGACGTAAAGCCCCAGGTGGCCGACACGGACACCATCGGCGTGACCTCTAACACCGGGGGCAGCGGCGTGGCCTTCAAGACCGGAATGGCTGCTTTCGAGGCGGCCCTTGACATAAAGGCCCAGTTCATCGAGCGAGCGGCCATGCTCTGGGAAACGGCGCCCGAAAACGTCGAGTATGAGGACGGGGCCCTTCTGCACAGGTCTGACTCCGAACTACGAATGACCTTCAAGGAGCTTGCCGCACAACTCTCGGACACAGGCGGTCCAATTGCCGGTCGCGCAAGCATCAATCCGCGTGGCGTGGGCGGCTCTTATGCGGCAAACATCGTCGATGTCGAGGTGGACCCCGAGACAGGGAAGGTGACGGTCCTGAGATTCACCGCGTTCCAGGACGCCGGTACGGCAATCCACCCAAGCTACGTCGAGGGCCAGATCCAGGGAGGTGCGGTACAGGGCATCGGTTGGGCGCTCAGCGAGGAGTATTTCATGAGCGACGACGGCCGCATGCTCAACTCAAGCTTCCTCGACTACAGGATGCCCACCAGCTTGGACACTCCGATGATCGACACAGAGATAATCGAGGTGCCGAATCCCGGCCACCCATTCGGTGTTCGAGGTGTAGGCGAGGCCTCGCTGGTACCGCCACTAGCCGCTATCGCCAACGCCGTCTACGATGCGGCCGGCGTGCGTATGCGCGGCCTTCCCATGTCCCCCGGCGCGCTCCGTAAGGCGATGGAGGAAAAGGGCGGGGAGTAACCGCCATATCGGGACTGAGTTCATCGACTCAGATTGTCTCGGATGAACTCTTTGACTCTCTCCTCATCCAGGTCGTCCAGGGTCAAGAGCCTGCCGGGCGCCGCTAGCGCGATCTTGGCATCCATGCGCGGATAGGGCGCCAGGTACACTCTCCGATGGTACAACTCCACGATGTCCGCTAGCTGGTCCACCATGTCCGGTTCGCACTGGTAGTCCAAGCAGTTGTACTGCACCAGCATACTGCCGACTTGATGACTGCCTCCTCCACGCTCCATAACATGCTCCTGGATGGGTCGTCGTATCGGCCGGCTGTTGATCTGGCTTTGTGGAAAGGACTCCAGATGCGAAGGGGAGAAGCTGGTCGGAGGCAGTTCTTTTTGGTTGCCGGCCAAGAAAACGAGGGCACCCATTACCGCTACCACACCCGCGAGGCCACCGGATCCTATGAGCAACAGACGAAGCGTGTTGCGGCGGGGCTACTCCTGGCCGGTCGCCGGACCTGACCCGAAACTCTTGAGGCTACTCGGCGTGAACCAGGAGTCGACCAAGATCGCATTCGACTCACGAGGCGAGATCATCTACAAGAGACGCGGTGGCGGCGATGGCGAGGCGTGGGCGGATGTCTTTCGCCAGCTCGCCGACAGCACTATAGAGTGATTCAGGAGAGTTCGCGTCGGGCAGTGTCGTCGAATGTAGGCGCCAAAGCGAGGGGATTAACCCCGCTCCGGGACTAACCACCGCGGCCACCGCCCGTTGTATTGGTATCCGGCGAGCGGGAGTTGCTATAATGTGGGCCGCATGAGCCTGGGACCGGAATCACCTCCATCATCCCAGAACATCCGCAGACTATCAATCGGGCGTATCCCCAGATGGACACGCCACCAAATATGACAGAAGTAGAAAACACCCCCGTAGCCACGACGGAACCCGAGGCCACAACCGACGCCAACATCACCCTGCAGGTAAAAGGCGTAACGAAACGGTTCGGCCCAAGGGCCGCCGTAGACAACCTGTCCTTTGAAGTGAGGATGGGTGAAGTGGTCGGATTCCTCGGCCCCAACGGCGCAGGGAAAACGACGACAATGCGGATGTTGACGTCCTTCTACACCCCTGACAGCGGCACCCTGCTGGTCAACGGCGTAGATACGCAAGAAAGTGACATCGAGACCCGGCGCAGCATCGGTTACCTTCCTGAGAACAACCCCCTCTACGGCGATCTCCTCGTAAAGGAGTACCTCTCTTTCGTCGCTGACCTCCGCCGCATGCCAAAGAGCGAGAGGCGGGAGAACACCGAGCGCACGGTCCAGGAGACCGGGCTCGAAGAGGTGTTCTACCGACCGATCAACCAGCTTTCAAAAGGCTACAAACAGAGAGTCGGCTTGGCCCAGGCGATCCTCCACCACCCCTCAATACTGATCATGGACGAGCCGACAGAAGGGCTGGACCCGAACCAGCGCATGACCATCCGCGACCTCATCAGCTCGCTGGGGAAAGAGCGGACCGTTATGCTCAGCACGCACGTGATGCAGGAGGTCGAGGCCTCCTGCGAGAGGGTCCTGATGATCGCTCGCGGCCGCCTGGTGGCGGATAGCCTGGTCACTGATCTCCTCAAGGACGGCCAGGGATTGCGGACGGTGCACGTCGAGGTCGAAGGGGACGAGGTGGAGTCTGGCTTAAAGGGGATCAACGGAATCGACGGCATAACCAGGGAGGACCCTGTCGACGGACGCAAGCGATACACTCTTTCTGTCGCTCAGGACGTGGACCCTAGACCAGAGATATTCCAGGTGGCAAAGAGCAGAAACTGGGTCCTGTGGGAGCTCCACGAGGATGCCGCCAACCTCGAGGATGTCTTCCACCGGCTTACCGCTGAAGGGCAGAACGAGTAGCCTGATGCGGTCACCTATACTCTCACTAATTAAGAAGGACCTGAAAGGGTACTTCGACCAGCCTACGGGATACATACTTCTGGTCCTGTTTACGGCCTGGCTATCCTACGGCTTCTTCAGGTCGACGTTCGACACTTTCGAAGCTTCGCTGCGTCCCCTTTTCACTACCGAGCTGACTCCCGAGCGTCTGTCTCTCCCCTGGCTGCTGGCCCTGTTCGTTCCTGCAGCCACGATGAGGCTGCTGGCAGAAGAACAGCGGGACGGGACGCTGGAGACGCTCCTGACCCAGCCCATCAAGGCCTGGGTCGTCCTGATAGCCAAGTTCCTGGCGGGCTTCCTGTTCGTTGCTGTGGCAATCCTTGCCACCGTAGGTATCCCCATTGCCCTCGGAACGGCCGGAGACATGGACCAGGGTGCCGTCGTCTCACAATATGTGGGCAGCCTATTCCTGGCAGCCTCGTTCGTTGCCATCGGCCTGTTCACTTCCAGCGTTTCGCGGAACCAGATCGTCGCTTTCATTCTCGGGTTCTTCTTCATCCTCGTCCTCATGTCTGCGGGGCTCGACCAGGTCGCCGTGACTCTGCCTGTAGGACTTGCCAGCGTGCTCCAGACGCTGAGCCCTGTGACGCACTTCTCGACGATTGCGCGCGGCGTGATCGACCTGCGCGACGTCCTCTACTTCGTTGCGCTCCTCTCGACATTCTTGAGCGCCACCTACCTGATGCTGCGTAGCAAGAGCCTTAGCCACGTATCTCCCCAATACCGCAATCTTCAGGTTGGCGTGGCCGCATTCATCGTCCTAAGCCTGCTGGTGGGATGGTACGGCAACTCCATTGGCGGCCGGCTTGACCTGACCGAGGACAAGATTTTCACGTTGAGCGACGGAACAAATCGCCTCCTGTCCCAACTCGACGATATCCTGACGATCAAGCTTTTCGAGTCGAAGGACCCGCCTCCACAGATCCTGCTGGTAGCACGGGACGTCAACGACTTCCTAAAGGACTTCGCAGGCTCGCGGGACAACGTGAAGTTCATCCGAAAATTCCCGGACGATGACGAAGGCGTCGCCAGAGAGGCACAGCTCGCCGGCGTGCCGCCGGTCCAGTTCAATGTCTTCGGTCAGACGG
>JAQBTI010000143.1 GCA_027624995.1 Chloroflexota bacterium | reverse complement strand
TGTCCACCGGTCTGGCCGCCCTACCCGAGCTCGTATCCGCATTCGAGAGTCGCGACTACGACCTCGCCATCGGCTCCCGGCTAACCAGGGGCGCAGAGGTCAGGGGGCGAACGCTGAAGCGGGAGTTCATCTCCCGCGCCTACAATCTGCTTATCAGGGCTATGTTTTTCATTGGGTTCCGCGACGCCCAGTGCGGTTTCAAGGCCGCGAGCAGGCGCGCGGTCGCTGACCTCGCCCCACTGGTCGTGGACAACGGCTGGTTCTTCGACACTGAGCTCCTGATCCTGGCTGAAAAGAACGGCTACGCCATCAAGGAGGTCCCGGTCACCTGGACCGACGACCCAGATACCAGGGTAAAGGTGCTCGGGACCGCATGGGAAGACTTCAAGGGCCTCATGAGGCTGCGCTTCGGCGGTCTGAAGAGGGCGTCACGGGCCCTTGGCGAGGGCTCTGGTTGACCTTGCGGTTTGAGGGGCCTCAGGTTAACATTCCTGTGTCTGGAGACGCGCGTTCGGCTAGAGAATCGTCCGTCTTTTGTCCCTGAACTCGCGTAACGAAAAACCTCCTCGGGCGCTCACCGCAGCACCATAGTTCCCCGGCCACGACCGGGGCGTATTGAAGTGAATACACATGGTCAATCCTGAATTCGACATCCGGCCAGCGATCCTAGTCGGCGACACGGCCGACGTCTCATCACAGCGCACTCTGACGATTCTGAGGAACGAAGGCATCAACCCGACAGTCACCATGGAGTTTTCCGCGCAGAGACCGGGTGTCTTCTGCGGAATCAAAGAGGTAAGGGCGCTCCTGGGCAAGGTTCTTCCCGAAACCGGCAGCGAAGTCTGGGCGCTGGACGAAGGAGCCACCCTGGATGCCAAGGAGACCGCGTTGCGGATCAGCGCGCCGTACGGGTCTCTGGGGTTATACGAGACTAGCATTTGCGGCATCCTCGCTTCGTGCAGCGGATGGGCCGCTGCGGCGCGGGACTGTGTGGAGGCCTCGCAAGGCACGGCTATCGTGTGCCTGGCGGCCAGACACGTTCACCCCAATGTTGCGGCCAACATCGACTATTCCGCCGTCGTCGGCGGCTGCTCCTCGTGCTCTACCATCCTTGGCGCCCGGCTGGCCGGCATTACACCCACGGGTAACATCCCACACACTCTTCCCCTTATCATTGGCGACACGGTCAAGGCGGTCCAGGCGTTCGACAGGCACATGCCGCTGGAGGTCCCACGGGTCGCTCTTGTCGACACCTTCAAGGACGAGGCGGAGGAGTCGCTTAACGTGGCACTGGCGCTTCGAGAGAAGCTCAGGGGTGTCCGGCTGGACACGGCAAAGGAGCGAGGCGGGGTGACGGCCGACCTTGTCAAAGAGGTCAGGGCGCGGCTCGACCTCGCAGGTTTCCGCCATGTGGAGATCTTCGTCAGTGGAGGCTTCACGCCGGAACGGATCAGAAAGTTCGTCGAGGTCGGCGCTCCCGTTGACGGTTACGGAGTCGGCAGCCACATCTCCAGTGCACCTCCTAACGACTTCACCGCGGACATCCACGAGATCGACGGTAAGCCGATTGCGAAGAGAGGGCGCACTCCGGGCGTCACGGCCAACCCCCGGCTCGACCGCATCATGTAGGGCTGCTTCGTCTCCGCCCCTGTGACACGCCGCGCACGGCCTGCAGCCCTGCGTAGACTGCCCCCCGGCCCGACCCCCTTTTTGTCCCGCGAAAAAGTCGCCGAAATCTCGTTTCCTAGCCCTTGCATTGACCCCAACAGGGCCGTGCTAAGATCGCCCGGAGACCCGGTTATCCACCGATTGCTGGCGCACTCATTTCTTCGTCGAAAGGT
Source organism: Chloroflexota bacterium (assembly GCA_027624995.1). Lineage (GTDB taxonomy): Bacteria > Chloroflexota > Dehalococcoidia > Lucifugimonadales > CATQGZ01 > CATQGZ01. Next base: position 4,215 of record JAQBTI010000143.1, on the reverse strand, counting down.
ACTCTGTATGACTTTGTCCCTTGAAGGGACGCAAGAGGCAAAAAGGCTGTGGTCCGCGGCACTTGGGCAACTCCAGCTACAGGTTACACGGCCCAGCTACGAGACGTGGCTCAAAGACACGGTCGGCGTGGACACGTCCGAAGGCGAGCTTGTTGTAAGCGCTCCCAACGCGTTCGTCGCTGAGATGCTCGAACAGCGGATGTACTCGCTCATCTCCCAGTCCGTCGAGAGGGTCGCGAAGGGCCATACCGAGGTGCGGTTCCAGGTGATGTCCGGCGAAGCCGTACCCGCGCCGTCGTACGAGAGCACGCCCACAGCGACTGAGCCCGTTTCGGTCCTGAGCGACACCATTCAGCCGCTGCGGTCGCTCCCCAACGGCAACGGACCGTCTCGCAGGGCCATCGCCCTCAACCGCCGGTACGCGTTCGAGACGTTCGTCGTCGGGAAGTCCAACGAGCTTGCCCACGCCGCGTCCCTCGCAGTCTCCGAAAAGCCCGGTGTCGTCTATAACCCCCTGACCATCTACTCAGACGTCGGTCTGGGCAAGACCCACCTGCTCCACGCAATCGGCCAGAGGGCGCAGACCCGGGGACTTTCGGTGATCTACGCCACGACGGAAGAGTTCACCAACGAGTACATCCGAGCTATCCGAGAGGGCACTACCGAAGTGTTCAGGGACAGGTACCGAGGCACGGACGTCCTACTCCTGGACGACATACAGTTCCTCATCGGCAAGGAGCAGACTCAGGAGGGCTTCTTCCACACGTTCAACTCACTGCACATGGTCAACAAGCAGATAGTGATAACCAGTGACCGGCCCGTTGCGAGCCTGAGCCTCTTGGAGGGCCGTGTCAGGTCACGCCTCGCCGGAGGGCTAATCGTCGATATCCAGCCGCCCGACATTGAAACCCGCCTGGCGATTCTTCGCTCAAGAGCGGATCACTCGGGGCAGACCGTCTCGCCCGACGTGGTAACGTTCCTGGCGGAGCGCATACACAAAAACGTCCGCGAGCTAGAGGGATGCTTCAACAGGATTCTTGCTTACGCCGAACTCACGCGGAGGCCGATCACTATCGACTTGGTAAAGCGCGCGGTCGCCGACACTCTCGCGGGGGCCAGCCGCATGACCACGTCGCCCGGCGCCATCGTCGCCGCCGTCGCCGCCTACTTCCAGCTTGATGCCGACGCCCTCAAGGGGCCACGGGGCCGCAAGAACGTCGCTCGGGCCCGGCAGATCGCTATGCACCTCATTCGAGAAGAGACCGACCTTGGCCCAACGGCCATCGGCCGGATCCTCGGGGGCAAAAACCATTCAACGGTGATCAAGAACTGCGCCAAGATAGCGGCCGAGCTCGATACTGACCCTCATCTGCGTCGCGACGTCCTTAACCTCCGCGAGGCCCTCGTTAGCTCCTAACCAGGATTACTCACTAGGGGCGTGAGTAATCCTGGGCTTCTCCGTGTATAAGTCCGCTTCCTTGTGGATAACGCTCCGGGCATTTGCCCGCCAGCTGCCACTCCTTTGCCCCTTATCCACTATCGCGCACTCTAAGCCTCCGTGAGGCCACGAACACCATGCTAGAATTGCTGAGTACTCCACATCCCCGAGCTTGAAATAACAACAGTCCACGCCATTACATGATATTCCCATTAGAAGATCTAAATGATTGATCGAGTAGTTGTCCACGTTAGTTCAGGGAATGGGGGCAACGGTATTGTCAGCGGTAGGCACGAGAAGTATGTGCCACGAGGAGGGCCTGACGGCGGCAACGGCGGCAACGGTGGAGATGTTTTGATAATTGCAGAGCGCAACATGAGTTCGTTGGCTAGGTATCACGAGAGGCGTCGGTTCGTTGCTGGAAATGGGGGTAATGGGTCGGGTGGTAAGAAGCACGGGACCAGAGGTCGGGACATAACCGTAACAGTGCCGGTGGGGACTGAGATTTGGGAGGAGGGATCAGACGGCAGGATGCTGGCGGACCTGGATAAAGATGGTGAGAGCGTGGTCGTCGCGAGTGGAGGAAGAGGAGGTAGGGGGAACCCGGCGTTCGTTTCCTCAACCAACCAGTATCCGCTACTCTCGGAGCAGGGCGAGGCGGGCGCGAGTTTGGAAGTCCGGCTGGAACTCAAGATACTGGCGGACGTTGGCCTGATAGGGGCGCCAAATGCAGGGAAGTCGAGCCTTCTGGCTGCGATAAGCCGTGCCAGGCCAAAGATCGCAGGATATCCCTTTACCACGCTTGAGCCCGGGCTGGGCGTCGTCGAGCATAAGGGTGGAAGCTTCGTCGTGGCGGATGTCCCTGGCCTCGTCGAAGGGGCACATCAAGGAGTGGGCCTTGGAGACGATTTCCTTCGCCACATCGAGAGGACGAGATTACTGGTACATGTAGTGGACGGATCGATTGATGACCCCGTGGCGGAGCATAGGAAGATAGACAGAGAGCTGCTAATGTTCGATCCCAAGCTGGGTCAACGACCCCAGATTGTGGCGCTGAACAAGATTGATCTTGAGGAAGTAGGCGCCAGGGCAGAGGTGCTGGCCGAGGCGCTCGGGGTTGGAGGCGAGAGGGTCGTTCCTATCTCCGCTTTGACAGGTCAGGGCGTCAGCGTCCTACTTGACGAAATGCTGGAGGCGCTAGACAGGCTAAGCGAAGCAGAAGCCCCCAATGTGGAAGTCGAGAACCGGTCGTCCCGGCCGCCGGTTCTGCGCCCTCGACCGGTCGACGAAGCGATAACAATACGCAAGAGCAAGGGCACCTTCATCGTAGAGATGCCATCCGTCGCGCGGATCGCAGCGATGGTCGACGCAGACAACTGGGACGCGAAACTCCAGTTCTATGCCTACATGAGAAAGACGGGAGTGGTGCAAGCGCTTGAAGCGGCTGGCGTCGTCACCGGTTCGACCGTGAGAATCGACAAGATGGAGTGGGAGTGGGTCTAGCCCGGAAGCTGGGTGTCATGGGCGGCACCTTCGACCCCATACACTTTGGCCATCTTGCGATCGCTGAGGAGGCAAGGATCGCCCTGGGTCTGGACCAGGTCCTCTTCGTCCCGGCCGGCCGGCCCTGGTTCAAGGCGGAAGATCCGGTTACCGACGCGACCCACCGGCTGACCATGGTAGAGCTGGCGGTCGAGCCCAACATCCACTTCATCGCTTCAGACATTGAGGTAGAGCGGCCGGGTCCGACGTACTCCATCGATACCCTCACCCAGCTGGCCGACGAACACGGCCCCGATACCGAGCTATACCTTCTGCTGGGGGTAGACGCGTTGATGGAGCTCCACCGGTGGCGCGCCCCCAAAAGAGTGCTGGAGATGGCGAGAGTGGTGGGAATAGGCCGCCGCGGGGTTGGCGGATTCGACCTCGAGAGTCTCGATGAGACATTTCCGGGCGCATCGGGAAGGATCATCCTGCTGGACGGCCCCAGTATCGACATAAGCGGAGTAGAGATACGTCGCAGGGTGACGGCTGGACGGTCGATAAGGTACCTTGTGCCGAACGCCGTAGAGGACTACATCAGGCGCCAAAGGCTGTACCAGCCAGACGAAAAGGAGCACGAGGTTGGATGATCCGCACACAGCCATACTAGAGGTGGCAAAGCGACTCGGAGCGCTCCAGTTCGGCGAGTTCACGCTGTCGTCCGGAGCCAACGGAACCTATTACTTCGACGGCCGGCTGCTCACACTGGACCCCGAGGGGGCATCGCTGATCGCTCGCGCTTTCATGCCGATTCTGATCGACTGCGGCGCCGAGGCAATCGCGGGCCCGACGCTTGGTGCAGACCCCATCGTAGCGGCGGTAGCGGTGACCAGTCATCTCCAGGGACACCCTATTCCGGGACTCATCGTCCGCAAGGAGGCAAAGCAACATGGTGCAGGGCGCATGATAGAGGGACCGCTGGTCGCCGGGGCCCGAGTGGCCGTTGTCGACGACGCCTGTACCAGCGGCGCGAGCCTATTCCACGCGATCGATGCCGTCCTGGACGCAGGCTGCACGGTAGTCAAGGTACTCTGCATTCTAGACCGCTTGGAAGGTGGGAGCTCCGAGATCAGACGCCGCGGTTACGACTTCGCCTCGCTACTCGAGCCCGACGGCAAGGGCGGCGTGAGGCTTACGTCAAAGGAGGACCGGCCATGAGACTGATCTTCGTCAGACACGCTGAGTCTGAGGCCAACGCAGAAGGACGGATGCAGGGCCACGCCGATTTTCCACTG
>JAQBTI010000142.1 GCA_027624995.1 Chloroflexota bacterium | reverse complement strand
CCTGGTCATCGAGGCCTCCCGCCATGCCTTCGCCGACCGCTATCGCTATCTAGGCGACCCGGACTTCCTACCGGTGCCCCTGGCAGGGATGCTATCGAGCCGATATGCCGAAGAGATCGCGAAGTTGATCGATAGTAAGCGGGCCAGTCTCGAGGATGATCGTGAAAAGCAGCCCTGGATAGCATTCGCGGATTCGGCGATTCACGACCCTTGGCCCCACGATCCCAATCCAGGCCCGGAAGTCGCTCCGGCCGCGTCACCGCCTAGCGAGGGCGACTGTACCACCCACTATGGGACGGTCGACCGCGACCGCAACATGGTCGCAAGCACGCAGACCGCGGTCGGGGGCTTCGGCTCGCGTGTAGTTGTGCCGGGAACTGGGATCGTCCTAACCAACGGCATGAAAGTCTTCAACCCCATGCCCGGCGCCGCAAACTCCATCGCCGGATACAAGCGCGGCCTCTCCAACATGGGGCCGCTCATCGTACTGCGGGACGGCAAGCCCTACCTGAGCGTCGGGGCTCCTGGCGGACGCAAGATCATGAACCGCATTCCGCAGATACTCATGAACGTCATCGACCACGGCATGGGAATACAGGAGGCAATCACTGCGCCGACGATCGACGCCGCCGACCGCGAGACTTTCGTCGATCAGCGAATCGACGAGAGCGTGGCCGACTCACTCCGCGCCATGGGACACAACATCAAGTACCCTGCGGCCGAAGGCAGTTTTTCCAGGCCCAACGGGCTGATGGTCCACCCGGAGACCGGCATGGTCCACGCCGGAGTCGAGGTCTTCAACTCTTCCCAGGCGCGGGGGTACTAGGGGAGCCCTACCGCGCCAGGAGAATCCGCAGGACCTCCGGTGCGGCCATCACCGATTTCTCCCTCAAGGCTTCAGGGCTGAGGCTCCCCAGCGGGTGCGGCAAGACCACGAACGGGTAGTCGGGAATCCCGCCCAGCTTGGACATGGCCTTGGCACTGGAAATGAAGGGCTCGGTGCAGATAACCCCGGCCGGCACGCCCCTCTTCTCGAACTCGATTCCGTCGTGCACACTGCACGATGAGCAGGACCCTCAGTCCCCCGACGCGGTGATCACCACGTCGCATTGGTCTGCAAGCTCCTGCATGATGTCCTTGGGGCAGGGTTTCGAGGCGTTGCCCTTGTCCATCGCGACGACCCGTGCGAACTCATAGCGGTCCGCCAGCACGTCGTGGACCATTTGCAACATCTCGCTGGCGTTGCGTTTGCTGTTAGACAGCAGCCCGAGCACCTTGCCGTCCAGCGTGTCAGGCCGGGGAGCCAGCACCGCGTGCTGCGGGATGGCCTCCTGGGTCGGATCGAGGACCTCAAGTCTGGTCATTGTCGTCATTCGTCGCCTCCGATCGCTAGCTTGCTACCTTGCCGTCGTTTAGCTAAGGGACCCTAATTGGCTTTATGACCGATTGCGAGTTCGCGCCGCCGCCCCAAAGCGGTATCACGGCCGAGAATCCCCCGGCCGCGCCGCCCGCCACAAGAACGGTGATGCTGTCCGGGCTCTTCGCCACGCCTATCGAGGCATCGGGGTCGTCGGCCGGACTTGGAATCGCGTCTACCTTCGCCCACTCCGATGCCTTCCGTCGGGCCGTCTCGTGCAAGAACTCCTTGACCTGCCCCTTCGACCAGCCCGCCTTGCTTATGTAGCCCATGTGCTCCGGGCCGAGCACGACTACGACCTCGGACTGTTCTGGGCCTACCGACAACATCGTGTCAGCCACCGATGTCAAAATCGGCTCTGGATGGTCCCCGGTGTGGTTAGTCGCCTGGTCTGGCGCCAGTGCGGCGAACACAGTGACCGTGCTCTGGTTCTTGCCGAAGCCTCGATCTACGTGAAGCGGTTCCCACGGGCTGACGTCCTCGGCCTCGTTGAAGCACCAGCTGTACTTGCCCCCGTGGGCCAGCGTCCCCTTATCGAGCTCTCCCGTCACCGCTCCGCTAACGTTGGAGATGACCAGACGGATGGCGCGGCCGATCGTTGCGTTCGCCCGGTGGCCGGGCCCGAAGACGCCCACACCCGAGTTTATTCCGAGCTCTTTGGCGATCGGCCCGCTGACGACGGTCATCGTCGCGGCGCCCGCCGTGCTGACAGAGATGCCGTGCATACCGTACTGCTCCTCGGTCATGGCCTCGACGGCCGCGAGGACTACCGGGAGGTACTCGGGCAGACAACCCGCCATCACGGCATTTATCGCCACCTTCTCGGCGGTGATCACGCGGCCCTTCGTGGGCTCTACGCCTACGATATCCGACGGCGCTCGACCCGCGTAGTCCAGGAACTCCATAACCCTGGCCGCCGTGGGCGGGACCACCGGAAGGCCGTCCGTCCAGCCCGCGGCGAAGTAGTGCTCAATGGCCTCTGCGGCATCGTCAAACTCGAGGCGCTTGGATGTAAGGGAATTGCTCATGGGCGACCTGTGCCTTATCCGTGCGCCCGATTATATGGCCGTCTAGGTACCCGGTCAACCGCATACGCAATGTTCCTGTCCGCCTTAGTCGCATCGGGGTTGTTGCCAGATGGTCTTCGTTGTAAAATGGCCCTCACTTGTCAAACTGTGCAAGCGGCTCAATGGCGACACCTACCGGCTTTGACGATGGAGGGACCCCATGGCAACCCGGAAACAAGACCCATCACTGGTCGTAATACAACTCTCCGGAGGTAACGACTACCTCAACACCATCGTTCCCTATAACGACGGTGAGTACTACGACTACCGTCCGACGGTCAACATCGATCAGGACAGCGTCCTGCCAATCGACGATAATTACGGCTTCAACTCCAACATGGCGCCCATCAAGGAGCTCTACGACCAGGGAAAGGTGGCCGTGATCAACGGCATCGGCTATCCCAATCCCAACAGGTCGCACTTCCGGTCGATGGACATCTGGCACACAGCCGAGCCCAACGACGTCGCGACCGAGGGCTGGCTGGGCCGCGCCACAAGGGACATCGACCCGACCGGCGAAAACGTTCTAACCGCCGTCAATTTCGGCAGAGGCCTTCCCAGAGCCCTCGGCGTGCGCGGCGTGCCAGTCGCCTCAGTTGGCAACCTCGAGACCTACGGGCTCTTCCCCGATCTCAAGGACTCGACGCTAAGGAAGTACGCCTTGGAGGCTTTCGCCAAGATGTATGGCGGCGAGAGGGGCAAAGACCCCGTCATGGACTTCCTGGGCCAGACCGGGATGGATGCCCTCAAAGGCGCCGATCTGCTGAGGACCGCGCTGGACAAGTACTCCTCCAACGTCGAGTACGCCGCTGACCCCATCGCTCAGAGCCTCAACGACGTCGCCAAAGTGATGTTCGCCGACCTGGGCACGCGCATCTTCTACACTCAGCAGGGCAGTTACGACACACACTCGGGTGAACTGACGACCCACGCCAAGCTCATCGGCGAAGTCTCTACCGGGGTTGCCGACTTCTACGATGACCTCAAGGAACACGAACGCGAGAACGACACGGTGATCGTGATGTTCTCCGAGTTCGGCCGGCGCATCAAGGACAACGGCTCGGGCACCGACCACGGCTCCGGCGGCGTTGCCTTCGTCATCGGCGGCTCCGTAAAGGGCGGCATGTACGGTGAGTACCCGTCGCTGAAAGCCGAGAACCAGCTCGAGGGAGACCTCCAATTCAACAACGACTTCCGCTCCACCTACTCGACGGTCCTCGACAAGTGGCTGCACCTGGACGCCGCGCCCATCGTCAACGGCCAGTTCGAGCAATTCGACTTCATAGCCAACGGCACCAACGGTAGCAACGGGAAGTAATTAACGACGGTCCGGTTGCCGGCCTGCCGGCTGTAATCGCAAAGGGGCTCGCCACTTTGTCCGGTCCCCCCTCCAGGTCAGGAAGGGGGCTTTAGGGGATGACGATAGATGAGTACCGCTGAACTTGAGCTGATGTCCCACCTGATGAGAAGGGCGGGCTTCGGCGCCACCAGGGCCGAGCTCGACGATCTCACCGCGAGGGGCTATGAGAACGTAGTCGAAGACCTGCTCAACCCCGGCGAACCAAATAACCTGCCCGACGACATCATCAGGCGCTTCCACGCCGATCAGCACGAGCTGCGCCAGCTCGATTCGGCCGGAGGATATTGGGTCTACCGGATGGCCACAACGGATAACCCGCTGGAGGAGAAGATCACCCTCTTCTGGCATGGCCTCTTCGCTACCGGCTACTCAAAGCTCAATCAGGCCCGCACCCACCTCAATCAGATACGTATGTTCCGGCGGTTCGGACTGGGAAGCTTCCGTGACCTTCTCGTGGAGCTGTCCAAAGACCCGGCGATGATTATCTGGCTCGACAACGATAACAACCACAAGACGGCCATAAACGAGAACTACGGTAGGGAGTTGCTTGAGCTCTTCTCGATGGGCATAGGCAACTACACGGAGCAGGACGTCAAGGAGTGCGCTCGGGCCTTTACCGGTTGGACCCTCAAGAACGTTGAGTACATGTCCCAGCGTGCAATGAAGGACTCCATATGGCCCTACGGCCGCATCTCCTGGCATTTCGAGTACCGGGACGAAGACCACGATTACGGCGAGAAGACCTTCCTGGGTGAGACAGGCAACTTCAACGGTGAGGATGTCATCGACATCATCTCCAGGCAGGACGCGACCGCCCGCTTCGTTTGCACCAGGCTTTTCCAATACTTCGCAGCCGACGAGGTCGAGGACGATGCCGGGCCAGTCATCGAACATATGATGCGGTCGTACTTCGACTCAGGGTACGAGATCAGGTCGGTCCTGAGGACCCTATTCAACTCAGACTACTTCAAGTCCGACACGGCCCGCTTCGCTCGTGTGAAGGGACCGGTCGAGCTCGTGATGGGGGCCGTGCGTCAGGCCGGGATTTGTCGGGAGCCGGTCCTGAACATTAGCGAGGTCGCCAGCCAGGCCTTCTACATGGGCCAGGGCCTCCTTCAGCCGCCAACCGTCGAAGGTTGGCACGAGGGCGTCGAGTGGATAGACAGCGGAGCCCTCGTCGAGCGCGTGAACTTCGTTGCAAGAGCGCTCGGTGACATAGATAACCCTGGTGTACAGTCCATGATCGACCACCTGGCGGCGATGGACGGCGGCGTCCTGTCCGCCGAGGAATTTGTCGACGGCTGTCTCGACCTCCTGGGTCCCATTCACGTCCCCGATGATACCCGCGCAACTCTAGTCGAGATTGCGTCTAAGGACGGAGACTTGGACCTGAGTTCGCGCACGCCGGGAGACGAGTCTGAGCAACGCGTCGGCAACATGCTCCGCCTGGCCGCCTCCACCCGCGCCTACCAAATGGCGTAGTCTCGCCGTCTTGCTGGACCTGTCCACTGGTCACTCGCGTGCCGGCCCGGAAGACCCCCGGACTTCAATGCGGGGAACAGCTTCGCCGCGGGCATCAAAGTACTTGGATCGGGACCCGCCGGTGCATTCGGCGTCAGCCAGTTCATTCTGGCAGCCACACATGGGAGTACGGCAGGACGCAGTCCATTTGGCCAGGGGACTAAGGGATAGTCGAAGCGGTCGCCATCGGACTACCTTTTGCAGGAAGAAGTTGCTGCTGAATTAGGAGGTCCACGGGAGTCCAGAGGGGCGTAGCCGCTTTGGCGAGGGACTGGGGGTGTCCCCCAGATCTCTTCTTACTCCCCCTTCCTGGAAAGGAAGAGGGACACAGGGGGATGGTCGAAACCGCAATAAGAGGACATGGCCAGTATCAGTCAAACAACGTCGATCGACCCGGGAGAGAAAAGAAATTGACCACAACAACATCAACAGCCGTCAAGTATCTGAAAACAGTCGGAAGCGTCAACAACGGCTCCAACGGCCGCGGCTTCGCAAATCCCTATGACACTGCCCACACAAAAGACGGCCGTATCTTCGTAATCAACAGGTGCGACCTCGCCCGCCGCGCCGCAATCCGCATAGGAATCTGCAACCTCGACGAAGAGTATCTCGGTGAGTTCGGGTACGGCTTCGGCGACGGCGATGGCCAGCTCGTCCAGCCCGTGGCCATGGCCTTCGACAGCCAGGACCGACTCTACCTG
>JAQBTI010000141.1 GCA_027624995.1 Chloroflexota bacterium | reverse complement strand
CAGTGACATCGAGGGAGGCGCCGAGGCGTTGTCGAGCCAGCTTCGGCATGGGGAACCTCCCGTCGTGGGCCGAATAGAGAACGAGCGGGTCTTTCTGGACCCGAGGACTGTCCTGCCGGACCAGGACGAGGACCTGTTGCGCGTGGTGATCCAGGCTTTACGTAAATAGGGGCACACGGCCGTACGCCCGTTCGGGCAGTCGATAAACCTGGTCCGGCAAGGGGAAAAGTGACACTCTTCGAGCACCAGGCGGCACAAGAACTGGGGAGGCAGGCCCCCTTAGCGGCCCGGATGCGACCTCGATCGTTTGACGAGTTCGTCGGCCAGGAGGAAATCGTCGGCGAAGGCCGGGTACTTCGCAAAAGTATCGAGGCCGACCAAATTCCGTCGATCATCCTCTGGGGACCTCCGGGGACCGGCAAGACTACCATGGCCGGCCTGATCGCGAGGGCCACTCGTAGTCACTTCAGTGCTGTGAGCGCGGTGGCGTCAGGCGTCGCCGACCTGCGCAAGATTACCGCCGAGGCCCGCGACCGCCTGGGGATGCAGGGCCAGCGTACCATCCTGTTCGTCGACGAGATCCACCGCTTCAACAAGGCGCAGCAAGACGTTATTCTTCCTCACGTAGAGGACGGGACCGTGGTCCTGATCGGGGCCACGACCGAAAACCCTTCATTCGAAGTAGTGTCTCCCCTGCTCTCCCGCAGCCGGGTCTTCGCGCTAAAGCCGTTATCGCAGGAGCTTCTCGGCCAGATCATACGCAGGGCCATGGCTGACTCGGAGCGGGGCCTGGGCTCGCTTGACGTCAAGATCGACGACGAGGCGCTGGCCTCGCTCGTAACGCTGTCCAACTCGGACGCGCGGACGGCGCTGAACGCCCTCGAGCTTGCGGCGTCCGCCACCGAGCCGGACGCGCACGGCGTGCGACGGATAACATCGGCGACGGTCGAGGACGCCATGCAGAGCAAGGCAATCCTTTACGACAAGGCCGGCGACCAGCATTACGACACGATATCGGCGTTTATCAAGTCGGTGCGAGGGTCAGACCCGGACGCTGCGGTCTACTGGCTGGCGCGGATGATCGAGGCGGGGGAGGACCCGAAGTTCATCGCCCGCCGGCTGGTCATCCTCGCATCCGAGGACATCGGAATGGCTGACCCGCAAGCCCTGTCGGTGGCCGTCGCCGTGCAGCAGGCGGTCCACTTCGTCGGGATGCCCGAGGGTCGGATACCGCTCGCGGAGGCGACGGTCTACCTGGCCGTGGCGCCCAAGAGCAACTCGGCCTACAAAGCCATAGACGCCGCCCTGGCAGATGTGCGGAAGACGGTCAACGAGCCGGTGCCGCTCCACCTACGCAACGCGGTCACCGGGCTGATGCGGGGCATGGATTACGGCAAGGACTACAAGTACAGCCACGACTACGAAGAGCACTTCGCGCCGATGGAGAACCTGCCCCCCAGCCTGAAGGGCCGCCGCTACTATCAGCCTACCGACGAGGGCTACGAACGAGAGGCCGCAGAGCGCCTGCGACGGCTGTGGGGAGATCGGGGCGAAGGTTAGGGAGTTGGGGGTTAGAAGTCGTCGCCGATTGATTTCTCGAACATTTGAGCCGAACATCCTTGCCGATTAGGCCTCGATCTCAATAAAATAGTTCTCCCTAGGAAGATCGTGTCATGCCTGTCTCACTAGTCGAATCGCAAGCAATCAACGAGCTCGCCCGCGCTCTGTACGGTTTCCTGCCAGGGAAACCTCACCCCTATGCGAATCAACAGATTTCGTTTCCCGGCGTGGCAGGCGAGGCTGGAGTGGCCGAATTCTGGCCCCAGGGCAGCAAGCTCCCGGCAATCACAATGCTGCTGGAACAGACATTCGGCCGGCGAATGGAAAGATTTTGCCCGTTGATCCTGGGAATCGTAAAAAGAGGCCTAGTTTATCGAGGCAATAAGGGCGACGACTGTACCAAGCAAGAGCTTGAGGCGATCAACGGAATGCTCAAGAGTCTCGGCTTCAAGATTCCAGAGCTGTGGGACCCGGCCTTCTTAGAGTCGCTTCCGGCCTCCAGCAGGATCAGGAAACAAAGCAAGAACGTATCTCTGAATCGATCCGTACAGACCTCAAAGCCAAGCTGCTAGACCTTGAGGAAGTTGATCCGGTCCCCCGCGGCTTTGCCTTCGAGAGGTTCTTGACAGGGTTGTTTGCCGCTTTTGGCCTCCAACCACGAAGACCGTTTAAGCTCTTCGGTGAGCAGATTGATGGAAGTGTGCAGATTGACAACCAGACCTACCTTATCGAAGCCAGATGGAGACAGAAACAAGTTGGCAACGCCGATTTGCTGGTGTTCCAGAGTAAGGTAGACGGGAAGTCGTCGTGGTCACGAGGCCTGTTTATTAGCTACAGCGGGTTCACCAGTGACGGATTAACTGCATTCTCTAGGGGACGTTCGACAAGTTTGATTGGCATGACCGGACAAGACCTGTTCTTCATTCTCGACGGGAGTATTCTCCTTGACGATGCAATGACGATGCAATAAGGATGAAGGCTCGCCGTGCTGCGGAGACTGGAGACTTCTTGGTGTCTGTGCAGGAGCTCGTGCTCCAGTGACCTCTTATCTAATTCCGACGATCACGGGTGAGACCACGACGAACAGGTAACTGGAGGAGGGGACGATGTTGACGCCGTACAAGGTCCGGATCACGGTGGTGAAGAAGACGTTCCACGAGGACCTGGTCGATGAGTACACGGAAGGGGTGAAGTGGGAGCCGAAGAACTGCTGCCACGCCTTCGAGATAGGTCATGAGTTCATCTCGGACGGGCACATGCCCGAGGGCTTTAGCGACTGGGCGCGGACCGACATCCAAAAGTACGTGATGACACTGGCCCGCGGCGGGAACATGCTGGGCGTGAAGCCGGGAGTATTCATTTCCAACTGCACGGACGGTTTTCGGCCGGTCACGTTCAAGATGGAGCGGATCGAGGACGATTAGCCTGTGCCGACTATAGGATTCACTACCACGACGTTCACGGATGAGCCGACGGCCCTGCCTGGTCTAGAGTTCGCGGTCGAGAACGGATTTCACGCGCTGGAGCTATCGGGAAACCATTTTTGGCCGGAGGTGGCGACGGCACCCGAGCTCGCGAGGCTCCGCGACAAAAGCGGACGCCACGGGATAAGCCTCTCGATCCACTTTCCTACACGGTTTCCGCTTGGGTCGCTTGACCCATCTCTGCGCCGGACCAGCATTGAGAATCTGCGCGCCACCATCGCCATTGGCCGCAAGATTGGGGCCGGCGTCGTGGTGGTCCACGCGGGGGATGTCGGTGGGTCCCACACACCTACCGCGGATATCACCGAGGCCGAAAGGGCCGCTTCGCGAGAGTACGTAGTCGACTCGCTCAAGAGCGTCGCGTCCGACGCCGAGCGGGCAGGAGTCCTGGTCTGCCTGGAGAACCTGCCTTTCCGCCCGGAGTTCCCGGTCCACTCGTATGCAGAGCAGGTGGATATCGTCAAAAGGGCCGGCAGTCCGGCCGTCGGGCTGACGTTGGACGTCGGCCACGCCTTCCGGTCGGGCGGCATCGTCGAGGCTTTCCGCGCCTTCAAGCCGTGGCTTCGGCATCTGCACATACACGACGCCACCGAAGCGGGCGCGCACATGGCCCTGGGGGATGGCAATATCGAATTCGAGTCCCACGGCGCTGTGCTGAACGACTATTCCCACACTATGGTCATGGAAATCAACGTCGGGGGCGAGGGCCAAACTGCGCCGGCCCGCGGCCTTACGGCGCCGTTCCTGCTCCAGGGGCGCGAGTTCTTGAGGGGGGTTGTAGGCAACGCCGTCTGAAGGCGAAGCTCCCCCTCACCTCAGTCCTCTCCCGCGGCGGTGAGAGGAGGTTTGCTCACCCCTTCTCCCTCGACGGGAGAAGGCTGGGATGAGTACAAACCGGATACATTGGTAACAGATAGACCGGGGACATGGGTGACACATTCCGAGAAGATGGGAGCAATCCTATCAGGAGGCATGTGTTGTCCTGGAAACAGACAAGCGTTGATGGCGAACAGGCCCGGTTCATCGAGCGATGGCAGGCAGGGGGAGTGAGTTTCGTGGATCTGTGTCGAGACTTCGACATTAGCCGTAAGACAGGCTACAAGCGAGTGGACCGGTTCAGATGGAATGGGTGGGAGGGACTTGGAGACTTGAGCCGAGCGCCGCGTCGTCGTCCGAATACGACTCCACGCGGGGTAGCGGAGCGTCTGATTACGGCAAGGATGAGCCGCCCGACCTGGGGACCGAAGAAACTGGTTGCATGGCTTCGAGCTGAAGAGCCTGTGGTTCGGTGGCCTGCGGCCAGCACCGCAGGGGACATCCTCGACCGCGCAGGGCTGGTGCGACGTCGGAAGCGACGCCGGCATGCGGCGCCTTGGGATGAACCCTTTGCAGCTGCAGACCATCCTAACGATGTCTGGTCTATTGACTTCAAGGGGTGGTTCCGCACGCAGGACGGAGTCAGGGTAGACCCTCTGACCGTGCAGGATGCGGCCTCTCGGTACCTGCTGGTCTGCAACGGGTTGGAGAAGCCCAACGGCCCTCAGGCGCGCCGGGTGCTGGAGCGTGCCTTCCGGGAGTACGGACTGCCGTGGGCCATCCGGAGCGACAACGGGCCTCCGTTCGCCAGCGTAGGCCTGGGAAGTCTGTCGCCCCTGGCTGTATGGTGGGTCAAGCTGGGGATCGTGCCTGAGCGGATCGAACCGGGTCACCCGGAGCAGAACGGACGTCTGGAGCGGCTGCACCGCACGCTGAAGGCAGAGACGGCCACTCCGCCCCGATCGACCAGACGTACCCAACAGAGAGCCTTCGACACCTTTCGTGACACCTACAACACCGAGCGTCCACACGAGGCCTTGGGACAGACGCCTCCTGCACGGCTCTACCATTCGTCGTATCGGCCGTACCCCAACCGAGTATCGGCCCCGGAGTACGAGCTCGGAGTGACGGTGCGAAAGGTCCGCACCAACGGGCAGATCAAGTGGAGAGGGGACATGGTCTATCTCAGTGAGGCGCTCAAGGGCGAGCCGATTGGCCTGGTGCCGCAGGATGATCGCTACTGGAATATCCAGTTCGGTCCGTTGTCTATCGGACTGCTCAATAATCATGCTCGATGTGTCTTGAATACGCCCATCAAAGTGTCACCTATGTCCCCGGTCTAAGTGTTACCCATGTGCCCGGTTGCACAATGAGGGTGAAGTCTTCAGCGGTCTACAGATTCGTCCGACCCAAGCCCGGTCGCGCAACGGGAGTGCAAGAATCAACCACCCACGTAGGCGGTGGCTGTGATCTCTACGGCGGCGCCGGCGGGCAGGGCGACCACTCCGACCGTGGTGCGACCGGGCGGGTTGGCGGTGAAAAAGGTCCCGTAGACCTCGTTCATCCGGGCGAAGTCGGCAAGGTTGACCATATGAACGGTCGTGGAAACCACGTGGTCCATTGTGGCCCCGGCGGCAGCCAGGATTCCTCGGATGTTCTCGAACGTCTGCCGGGTCTCGGCCTCGATGCCGCCCTCGACTATCTTGCCGGTCGCGGGGTCTATCCCCTTCTCTCCGGCAACGAACACAAATCCGCCTGCCTTTATACCCTGGGAGTAGGGGCCGATGGGTGCGGCACTTCCGGGGTCACGGACTACTTCGATTGTCATTCTTGCTCGCTCCTCTATTGCTGATTGTTGGTCGGCGGGGGATTACGCCACCCCGTTTCTTTGTTTGACGGTCACGGGAATCTCCTTTTGGTTGGTGTCACGGCGATTGTTCCCGCCCCCCCCAAATGGCTTCTTGGGGACACCCCAAACCCCGTCCAGGGGGTTACGCCCCCTTGGAACCCCGAGATCCATGACCGACATTGTTACCGTTGTCCATGGACCAGAGCCGGCTCGGCAAAGGGTCCGGGAGGCCGAGGCTGAACGTCGGGCGCGGACAATCTTATACGGTGGGAATGCCGGTTTCAACGAAGGCCGCATTCCCCATGTCCACCGCCTAGGCCTGTTTCGTCGGCCCGCCCTTCCCGACCGTCCGTGGACGGCCAGTCTG
>JAQBTI010000140.1 GCA_027624995.1 Chloroflexota bacterium | reverse complement strand
TGGAACGCGGCCCTGGCCGGGGAAAATCGGCTGCATCGAGGCACCTCCCGCCGCCGGGTGAAAGGGCTAATAGTGCGGCGACGCGGGAAGGCTAACAGCAGGCCCGTCCGCGGGTCAACCTGTCCGAACGCTCGGCCCTCGAGCAGGGGTGGAAGGCCCAGGAGGAGAAGGTGCTCTAGGGTGACGCTGACTCAGGTTGTGGAGGACCTGCAATACCTCCTAGCCGCCGGACAGCAGGGTAACCCACCAGATAAATGTGGTCGATATTGTCGTATTCCTCTCGGACCAGACTGCGCACGGTACTTTCTATCGCACGTGGATCAGCAGCGCTGAAACCTATCTCAACAAGCACAAGCACCGTCTCTTGTATCCCCATCTGTCTTGCAACGCCGAGCTGTCTGCTCACCTTCTTTATCAACTTTCGGAACTCGGCAAGCTCATCACCTGTGAGGATTTCGGTAGCTCCGAACGTCCCCCAGCCAAAGCAGACGCGGAGATAGTTCAGTTGCCTGGCTGCCAGTTTCAGCTTTGCAGGGTCGTGCTTATATAGCTCTAACCACGTGCCTGCTGGCAGCACCTCCGACAATCGATCTCCTGCTTCCAGCCTGACCGTTTTTGTGCCCTCATCAGGCAGTTCTTTGGCGTTCTCGACGACAAATCCCGCGAGATGCTCTATCAACCTGTTACGTTGTGCTGAACCACCCACTTTGAATTCGGGACCTGGCAAGTCCACGGACAAAGAACACGAGCCCCGGAGTCTGTCTCGGATGCCTTCAGAGATTCCCTGCCCGATCTTGTGTAGTTCGGAATGAGTCTGTTCTGCAAGCTGCCTGGTAAGTCTCTTGACCTCTACGGCCGCCCTAAGTTCGGAAGCCTGATCGTTACATACCCAGTCCCAGTTCAGACGGTCCCGCAGGTCTGGATAGACTTTGTCAGCGCGTCCCTGGACGGAAAAGTTCTTGCCATAAGCCGAATTGTGCATGTCAATCGCTTGCTGGACTAGGCCATGGCTCCATACATCAGTCATCTCGGTGTGCCAATAACTCAGCATACATATACCCAGCACGTTGGAGGCTTCCATTGGCTGTCCGAATCAGTTCCGATGCCTTGTCGGCGAGTTGCAAATCTTGTGTTCCTCGGTTGAGGTTCTCAGAGTAATAGGTCACGAAAGCTGCAGTTGCCCCGACGTAGTCATGCAGGGCAGCGTTCATCAGCAGGTGGAACTCCTGAAAGCGCGCAGGAGGCTCTATTGATGCAAAGTCATCTCTGTCCTCACGGAACCATCGGTGGGCACCATCCAAGTGGGCAAGAGCTTGCTCTAACGCTCTTCGATGTTCACCCTCAGTATTCGCTAATCTGACTCGCTCCCCGATTTGTTCCAATCCATTGTTGTAATCCTTTCGATGGTCGTAAAACCTATCTACAACGGTGTTTACTGTTACCAGGTACCCTTGTTCACCGGAAAGACGTGGGACGCCTGCTCGGTCCAATTCCACATGTAAGTCATCGGAGATGCTAGTGGACTCTTCGATCGCCTCGCCGATCTTCCTGAGGGCCCTTACAAGCAAAGATTGAGCTCCTCCTCTTGTCTCTGCGAAAGATTCAAAATCTTCTCTGGTGGGAAACCCGCTGTCTTCTGCGTATTTCACGTAGCCACCAATCAGGACGCCCACACCTCTATCAGCGGTCGAAAAGCTCTCCTGCATCAAGCCTTTGAAGTGCCGGGCCCTCTGAGGTGCAGGCATCGACATAAAGCGCAACCGGTGCGCCTCAATGTCCTCTTGAAATTGCAGAAGGTTCTTGAGATTGGTCGCGGCAGCTTCGAAAGATTCAGCGATACTTACACTGCTCTCGATGCTGGCCGTTTCAAGTGCTAGCTCGATTGTTGTCAAGTGGTCCATAGCAATCGGAGCCGTGTAGGCCATGTAGTCGAAGGTCTGTTCAAGCTCTTGCAGCGGGATTCGGGTCGCAGTGGGAGTGGCTGTAGACACCGTCTCTGGAGTGGTACAGGCAGCCAAGACTATCAGGGAAGCGCCCGTCATAAGTAGTAGACGCTTCACTCAATCCCCCTACTAGCCCAATCGGCCGTGAGCTTTGCGAGTCATTGTGAAACGGGTACGAAACAAATGCAAACGGAGCGTCGGTAACAATAGACAGGATTTGCTCTACCTTTGAGCTCAGCCTCCATTTGCAGTCTAGCTTAGGACGGGACCAGTGCCGCGGGAGCTGTTTCGGGCAGGACGGACCTCGGCATTTTGCAGATCATCGTGTAGGCGGGGTCGATTACGTTGCCCACCTCGTACTGGACGAACATGCCAAGGAGTATGTTGGCGTCGGGAAGCGACAGGCCGTAGTCATCCGTCAGCCATCGCAACATCTCGGACGTCGAGTGCTGGACCGCCTGATCGAGGGGTCTACAGTTGCCGGCGGTAAAGATGTAGTCGTCGTTGTGACCGCGCGGCCACCGTATTGTCTTGTTCTTGATCACCACGAGGGTAAAGGTGACGTCCATCGATACTTCTATGCCGGAGCCGAGAATCTCTCCGTCCGACTGCCAGCCATGGCCGTCGCCGATGTGAAATAGGGCGCCTTCCGCGAACACTGGGAAGTACGCGGTTACCCCCGGTCCGAATCCTCGGTAGTCCATGTTGCCGCCGTGTGGTCCGGAGGTGGCGGTGGATATGGCCTGTCCCTGGGGCGGGGCGACGCCGAAGCAGCCGATCATAGGTCGAATTGGGACTACCAAGTCCTTCAACGTCACGGGAGGATTCTCGATACGGGCCGATCCACTGGCGAAGTCCAACACAAATCTGAGCCACTCACTCTCCCGGACACCGCCGTCATGTCCCGGGTCCAGAACGTTGGGCAAGATTTTTCGGCTGCAAAATCCGTGGCCACGGTTGGGCCACACCCTGTCGAGAGTGACCGAGAGCACGTCACCGGGCTGTGCGCCTCCCACGTATATTGGACCGGTCTGAGCGTTGCCGTGACTGGTCACACGGTCACCGCCAGCGTCCCACCCCCCGGCATCAACGGTGGTGGTCGAAACGGTGTCACCGCTGCTTACACTGAGCACGGGTTCGTGAGAGCCAATCGTAGGATGGTATCTATCGGGTGTTAGTTGATGCTCCATCTAGCGTTACCCCATGTTTCCGATGAGTCAGTCGCCCTACGTCTCGTCGGACGAACCGCCGCGTTGCATCTCGGCCTCCTCCAACAGTCGATCCAAGAGGACGTAGGCAGCCTCCGAATCGAAGTCAAGGGAGGCAACGCCAACGGTGCGATAGAGCACGCCAGTTGAGACTCTGGCCGGGACCGACTCGCCAAGCGAGGGTATGGCCACGCCGAGCGCCTGGGCCATGAACCCCCCCGCAGCCATCCCTTGCCTGGTCAGGTAGCAGCGTACGAGCTCGCGGCCGTCGTGGAGGAGGGCCAGGCCTTCCTCATCCTGGGTCAGTTCCAGACGTAGGTGGGCCCTGGGGACCGACATCAGCTCGTCGGCGTAGTCGGAGACCTTGGTGTGGGGACCGGTCATCTGGACCCGGTCAGGACGCCCCCGTGCGGGCCTCGACGGCTCTCGAAGTCCGCGATGGCATCACCGTGCTCGAGTACCAGATCGATCTCGTCCAGGCCCTTGAGAAGCGACTGGCGGCGGAACTCGTGGGTATCGGGGTCGGTGTGCATTCTGAAGGGGATATTTATGCTCTCACCCTCGGTGTCGGTCAACACGCAGCGTTCTAGGTCGACGGTGAGCCTGAACCCGGGAACCGTCTTAGACTTCTCCATGATCGTGTCGACCTGCTCTTGAGGAAGAATGATCGGGGCGATTCCGTTCTCGAAGCAGTTCTTCTGGAAGATGTCGGCGAAGCTGGGCGCGATTATGGCCCGGAAGCCGTAGTCGAGTAGCGCCCAGGGGGCGTGCTCCCGCGACGAGCCGGACCCGAAGTTTCGGCCGGTGACGAGGATGGACGCACCTGCATACTCGGGCCTGTTCAGTACAAAGTTGGGGTTGGGCGCGCCGTCCGGTAGGAACCTCCACGCGAAAAAGAGGAACTGGCCGAAACCGGTCCGCTCGACCCTCTTCAGGAACTGCGCGGGAATGATCGAATCGGTGTCGACGTCGACGCGGTCCATCGGTGCCACGATGCCGTCTACTCTGATGAATGGTTCCATTTCTTCTCCGGTGGCTTTTCTATCGGTCCATAAGAGGCGGAAGGCCGTCATGATCGAGCCTATAAGCGTCCTTTAGCTCCCGTTCCTGTTCTGCATAGTCGTCATTCTCTGTCCAACCGTAATCTAACTCCCAGTCGCCCTCAAGCAGCGCCCAGATCGGATAGTTTGCTGTATGCCCGCCGTACAGCAATTGGTCCATACGATGTCGAAGGTTAGAAGTGGAGCCAAAGTACAGGATAGAACAGCTGCCCTCTCCCAATGGTATTTTCTCGAGGCGCTTTAGCCGGCGTTCCGCTAGGCCGGAGCCTTCTTTAACAACCCAATCAGAGGCAAGGCACAGGCGGTCGTAGAACTCAGTGGTCTTCCTTTCAAGCTGCCTAAGCGCTTGCATGTAGGGTGATCGGTCATATTTGCTCTTCGCGAGGTCCGGAGGCTTTCCTGGTCTGCCAGTCTTGATACAGTAGATTCCGCCGTCTGTGGGGACACACTCATAAGCCTTGCCTTTGCCTACTTCCAGCAAGGGTTTCCATTGGAACCGCTGTATCACCGTGTCGTTCCTGCACATAGCTTTACCCTTATCGTTTATCGTTGCTCCCTTTCCAGCGTATCGATGGCCGTCACGACTGCTGGAAGCAGTTGTGGAATTCGAACCTTGACCGTCTGCCACACGATACTCAAGTCCACGCCAAAGTAGGCATGGATCACGACGTTGCGCATGTCAGTCATGTCTTGCCACGGGACATCGGGAAACCTGGCACGCACGTCGTCCGGGATGTGGTGTAGTCTATACCGTAAACGAAAGTCTGGGCCTTCTGCGTGTGTTCCCGGATGTCTTTCAAGTAGTCAACGACTGTCCGCGTCATAGGGTGACGACCTCTGCGAGTATCCGCTTTCCGATTCGCGGCTTGAGAGCGCTTTTCATTACAAGGTCGACGTCGACTCCGAGCAGATCACCTAGCTCGCTCTGAAGGGCAACAAACTCTAGCAGGTCTATGATGCGGTCGAACTCGACCAGGACGTCTAGGTCGCGGTCTTCGCGTTCCTCGCCGCGCAGGTAGGAGCCAAAGATACCGAGGTATGAAACCCCGTACTGCTTTCTCAACTCTGGCAGATTGTCACGCAGGATGCGGAAGAACTCCGCCGTCCTGCTTTGAACCTCTGGCATAGCCTCGCTCACAGCTTTATCTGACTCGGTTCGGGTCTTGGAAAGGTCCATCTGAAAAAAGTCCCAGGGGCCTAAGGCAGTCGATTACGCCGCGACGTAATGGCGGACATCAACCTGCACCCCGGCCTTTGACGCCTCCTCCGCTGACTCCAGGAGCTTCGCAGTAACTGCGTCCTCCACATACTCCTCACCACAGTTTTCGCAAACGAGCGCCGGCACCGCTTTGACCACGAGCGTCAGTGAGTCGCGGACCAGCGTTACAGTTGCAGTCCCTGGGCTCATGTCTCCATGCCGGCAGATCACACACTTCATCGCAACCTCCGTCTAAACCCCGGTTCCCAAACATCGTCGTCTGGCTCGTACACTGTGATCACAATGGCCGTTTCCTCGTCGTCGTTCTCGGCAACCACGACGTGGATGGGCTGGCCTTGACTCCAGCCCAGCAGTAGCCGACTAGGGTACGGAATGTCGTCCGGGTACATCTCGACCACTTCAGCGGTCCGGAGCACTTCGTGAACATCCTGCTCGCTAATACTCCTTTCGAACATCCGTTGAATCGCGTGGACCCGGAAGATCACCCTCTGGCTGGCCACTATTTAAACCTTGGATCCAGCTATGCCCACACCTACCAGTCCCTAATATCGACGAAGTGGCCGGCGATGGCTGCCGCGGCGGCCATCTGGGGGCTCACGAGATGGGTGCGACCGCCTTTGCCCTGACGACCCTCAAAGTTGCGGTTCGAGGTCGAAGCG
>JAQBTI010000139.1 GCA_027624995.1 Chloroflexota bacterium | reverse complement strand
GGGCCAAGACTACTTCGTCGAGGCCGAGATCGACAATCCCTCGCCTAGGCTGGGCGAACAGGTCATCTACACATTTCGCTTCTACTCGGCCGTCAGCTTCTTCGGTCGGACCGACTACGATGGACCCGAGCTGACAGGCTTCTGGAGCCGGGACGACCCGGACCAGCGCCGCTATCGCACTGTTGCTGCCGGACGCAGCTATACCGTCGCCGAGATACGGACCGTCCTGTTCCCCACGATAGTTGGCCCGAGAACTATCGAGTCCGCTGAGCTCACGATTCCGGGCGGGTTCTTCCAGCAGACCACCAGACTAAAGACGCCGCCAGTGGAGATGGAAATACAGCCGTTGCCGCCCGGCGCACTGCCGGACTTCTCGGGCGCAGTCGGCCGCTTCTCCATCACCGCCCAAATCGATGGCACTACGGGAGTGGTAAATGAACCCTTACTGCTCACGGTGACACTGAGCGGTGAGGGAAACATCGATGTCCTCCCAAACCCCATCTTGCCAGATATGCCGGGCTGGCGAACGGTGGACGTTCCCGCCACAACGAACTCCCGGATCGTCGACGATAAGTTAGTCGGTACTCGGGTATATGAGCGCACATTGGTACCACGCGAGCCTGGCACTCTCTCCATTCCTGCCATCAGCTACACCTACTTCAACCCGGCCGTGGACCGTTATTTGAGGGTCTCGACCGAGCCTATTCCAGTAACGGTTTTTCGGGGACCTGCCCAGGATGCGGTCCAAGCCCTGCCCGGCGTGGACCGAGACGAGGTTGAACGCTTGGCGACCGACATCCGGCACATAAAGCCCGCGCCGGCCAAGCTGCGTACTGTCGGGAGTTCGCTCCCAGATCGAGGGTCGTTCTGGGCCGTCATGGGATTCCCTGCCGTCTTACTCGCGGGTGCGACGCTATGGCGTGGCAGGCGCCGGATATTCGGCGACGGTACCGGCCTCACTCGTAACGCTCGAGCCCACGGCAATGCGAGAACGGCCCTGGAGGCCGCGCGAGATACCGGCTCCGATCCGTACGCGGCCGTCGGCATCACCCTCACTCAGTACATCGGCGATAAGGTCGATCAACCGGCGTCCGGAAAGACTCATGAGACTTTGATACGCCTTCTACGCTCCAGGGGAATCGAGCCCGGACTGATCGAGCGGGTCGAAGCGTGCCTGACTACTAGCGAGGGTGGCAGGTTTGCTCCGAGTGTCAACGGGATTACCTCCGGAGACGAGCTGATGGCAGAGGCCGCGTCCATTCTCTTGGAATTGGAGAGGCAGTTTGACTCAGGTGCTTAGTCAGGCCACCGTGAACATAATTCTGGTGACAGGGCTGGCCCTGCTCGCCGTGGCCCTGACAGGCACAAAGTCCGCGCACGCCCAGCCACCCAATGCATCCGAGCTAATGGTCGGAGCGAACCAGCTATATGAGGCCGGCAGCTTCCAACAGGCTGCCGAGGCCTACCAGCAGCTAGTGGACCAGGGGCTGCGTGACGCGGCCCTCTTTTACAACCTTGGAAACGCCCACTACAAGCAAGGTGAGCTCGGACTCGCCGTGCTTAACTACCGGCGGGCCGAACGCCTCGCCCCCCGTGACGGCGACATCGATGCCAACCTCGAAGTGGTGCTCGGTCAGACCGCCGACGTGCTCAATTCCGACGAATCGTCGACCTTGGCCGATATCGTCTCCGCGCGGTCGTGGCTGACCGTGAGCGAGCTCTCAGTTGGCGTACTCGTGCTATGGTCCCTAACGACCCTTTCCATCCTGGCGATGATGTTCGTGCGGAACCAGGGAGTGCGGCGGGGCGCGGGATACACGGTAGTCGTGGCAGGCGCCCTCCTAGTCGTAGGTGCGGCCTCACTCGGCGGTCGGCTGCTCTCGGAAAGCTCAGACGACGAAGCTGTGATCCTGGCTGAGACGGTGGAGGTCATGAGCGGCCCCGGCGACCAGTACGTAACGGAGTTCGAGCTGCACGCAGGGGCGGAGACGCACCTGATTGAGGAGCGAGGAAGCTGGGCCAGGGTAGCACTACCCGGCGACGAGCTCCAGGGCTGGGTTCCCGCATCTGCGGTCGAGCAGGTGGCCCTGCGTTAGACGAGCCTATGAGCAGGCACTAGCCCAGTCGCAGGCTGCGTCGATCTCACGAGCGGATAGTCCTCGTTCTTGACTCGTTCTATGGCGGTCGTACACTCAGCGACGGCCCCCACTCCCAGAATTGGAGGACGATTTATCCATGTTGCAACGCTTCTGGCTGCGTACTTAGGGTAGAAGAAACCTCATGCACGGTTGCCACTGCCCCAGGCAGACGTGATCGGCTCACCCTCCATGAAGCGCGTAGGACGCAGCGGCCGGATGTCGATCTTGGGCGTATCGCCGGCTATCACGTCGGCGAGCGATTCTCCGATAGCCGGACCCAGCTTGAAGCCGTGCCCGCTGCCTCCGTAGCAGTCGTAGTAGCCCTGGAGACCGGGTACGGGACCCACCAACGGGTGCCAGTCGTCCGTGATCGTGTAGACCGAAGCCCATCCGTGTAAGAACTTCGCCTGTCGAAGTGACGGCACTCTGCGGTGCAGCGGCTCCAGTATCCGCTGGCGACTGACCGAGTCGAGTTCCTGGTCGTAATCGTCGATGTCCATTGGCTCGACCTCTTTGGGAAAGCCGAGACCTGCCATCATGGTGTCGTCACCTTGAGGCCGGAAATAGAATCGCAGCGCAGGATCGGAGACCACGGGGCTTCTTCCGAACTCCCGTGGGAGCCGTATCACCAGATCAGACTCTCTACTCCAGCGAATCGAGTCGTTTTGACCGACCCAAAGGCCGACTCGGCGCCCCCATGGCCCTGCCGCGTTTACGACCACCGGCGTCTGGACCAGCTCATCATCCGTCTCGACAGCCGAAATCCGGTCGCCCTCCGACCTGATACCTGTGGCTCCCACACCCTCATAGACCGAGAGTCCCCAGTCCTTGGCGCGTTCAACCAGACTTCGAGTCGTCCTCACCGGGTCTGCGTAACCGGAGCGCGGCTCGAAAGTCGCTCTCACCACACCTTCCAGGTCGAGTTGAGGAGCGATTTCGCCGATATCCTTAGCCGATAGGTCTTGGACCTCCACTCCATTCTCCCGCTCCTTGCGGAGTATCTGGTCACCTGTTGCGGAGGTACTTTCGTCCAGCAACAGCAAGAAACCCACCTGCTGGAAACCGGAGTCGCCGCCCAGCTCCTCACGGTCGTTCTCGAACATCTGGACCCCTCGCCAGGCCAGTTGGGCCGTAACCGGATTTGAGTAGTAGGTGCGGACGTTAGCGGCCGAATGCCCGGTGCTCGCTGACGCGAGCGCGTGTTTCTCCAGCAGAACAACCTTGCCAAAGCCCCTCTTCGCCAGGAAGTGCGCTGTGCTGGCACCTAGGATTCCTCCTCCGATTA
Source organism: Chloroflexota bacterium (assembly GCA_027624995.1). GTDB lineage: Bacteria > Chloroflexota > Dehalococcoidia > Lucifugimonadales > CATQGZ01 > CATQGZ01. Next base: position 2,711 of record JAQBTI010000139.1, on the reverse strand, counting down.
CTACGGCGTCGGCAGTCGTCTCCACGTCCTACTTCTCCTATTATGAATGACGGTCGGTTCGAAATCGTATTTGCGAAGCACACACGGACATCACTGGCCTAGACAGGCAGACGGCGACCGGCTGTATCTCTCAGTCTCTCGAGCGCTGGCGCCGCTTGAAGCAGGGCTGCCTCGGCCATGTGCAGGTGGAGCGCCATCGCACCCCCACAGGCCCCTACCATCGAAAAGGTTAACGGTGTTGACGTCGGCCCACATCGCCGTGAGGTGGAGTGGCCGCTCCGGTGCCATTGCCGTCTGGACCTTGCCACCATGATAAGAACCGACCGTGCCTACTTTGCCGCTGGACCGGCCCTGGGCCGCGGTCCATTCGACCGTGTCGTAGCCGTCCTGGCCTTCCCTCGGGTTCACCGTACGGAAGTACTGTCCGGTGCCCTCGGAGCGGCCCCGACCCCTGAGGTCCTGGAGCACGACCGCATATACCCTTGGAGTGGAGAGGTTGGCTACGGCCTCGATCCGCATCACCGTGTTGGACTTGCCGCACGAGGTACGGCCAAAAATCGTTGGGAAATTCCCCGGGGCCATCTCTCCGTTTAGCGTGGGACGATAGATATCTGCGGCCAGCCGCACGCCATCGCGCATCGGGACCATCACATCCTGGGTGACGTTGATACTGTACTCCGCAACTGAACCCGCCATACGAGTCTCGTTGGTCCCTTGATTGAGCCTCAAGCTGCTCGGGGCACCAGCATTTTGACGAGGTTCCGCGCGCTGTCTAGGCTTTCTAGAGCCATGAAGGCGTCCTCGGCGGCCGTCGCCCTGTCCTGTCCGACAATCCCACCGATATTTCCCACGAACTTCTCTACAAGCTCCGAGTCCGTCATCGGGCGGTTCGGACATCCGGTCACCTTGTCGAGCCGGTCGGACACCTTCCGACCGTCCTTGAGGGTGATCTCGACGCGGGCCGGCCAGTCATTTGGGTAGTTGTCATCCATCGACTCGTCCACGTCAACAGTAACCCGCGAAGCGAGTTCGTGGACTGCCGGATCGGCGATCCGCTTCGTGCTCTGCTGCTGCCAGCCGTACTCGCCATCAGCTATGGTCACCGCCACCGAATATGGCAAAGAAAGATGCGCGTCCACGTAGGTGCTCTCCGTCGTCGTGTAGTGTCTCCCCACGAACTTCCAGGTATCGGGGTAAGAGGTCACGAGGACGCTGTCGACCTTCTCGGCCGTGATGCCATGTTTTTTCATCAGGTCCAGCGTGACCTGGATAGGACCGATGATCAGCAGCCCGACCGGGTACAGCTTCTGCGAGCAGACCGACGACTGCCAGGTCGAACCAAGCCCGTCCACAAGCACCTCGGGCCTCACGTCATCACTGGAGATGTTCATGAAGCCGTGCTTTCGTGGCTCGAGACCCTCGAGCGGCCCGGCCTCGTACCCGCTCTCAACCAAGAGAGCAGCCTGAATGCCCGCCTGAGCGGCCATGCCTCCATGGACCGGCTTGATGTTATACCCCGTGAATACTCCGTCGCCGTTGGAGATCGCTAGAATGTACCCTGCCACACCGAGTACATTGGACATCTGTGAGGGACTGAAGCCCATGAGCGAGCCTGCCGCCGCCGCCGCACCTATGGCGCCCACGGTGCCAGTGGCCTGAAATCCCTTGTGCCAGTGGGACGGCTGAATCGCCACGCCGACGCGCGCGGCCACCTCATAACCAACCGCCATCGCGCGTACCATGTCGACCCCGGTGGAGTTACGCCACTCCGCTATCGCCATCACGGCTGGGACGGTGCCGCTTCCCGTGTGCACCCGAGCCGACATCGTAGTGTCCTGCCAGTCTAAGACCTCCGAGAGCGTCCCATTGGCGAACCCCGCCGCCTGAAGCGACGCACGTCGGTGGAATCCCAATGTCGTGGCCTGGTCGCCGGGTGGCAGCAGATCCAGGTACCTCTCGAGCCTGTCGTCTTGCTCGTGCTCGAGAAAGGCGTGCCCGGCGATGATGACACCGACGGCGTCCATGATGTTGACTCGCGCGAGACGCCGGATGTGATCTGGAATGTCGTCGAGGGCGAGCTCGCCCATAAACTCAGCTAAGCCGTCGGTGTAATTCAACTGCGGTACCTCTCTAGCGGATTGCGGATGACGTCTGCTCCGGCCCGCCCGACATTCTACATCAATCTCAAGCTCGCCCTAGCGGCAGTGGACTACGGCGGCGAAGGTGAGCGCCATCACGGCAAGGTGATGCTCCGGTTCGAAAGAGACAAGTCCCACTCGTTCTCAACGCCTGGAGTATGTCCAATGTTGCCCCTCGCCCGGAGCTTCCGGACTCACTCACGAGAGGCCTGTTCCCACCAGGTAGGAGTCCGCAAATCTCGACTAGCTCGAAGGAGGACTCTACGTGGCTGGAACCGAACACGGTTGAGGTGGGCGGCCGGATTCGAGCCTTTGCCCGTTGCGGCATTGACAACCAGGCCACTGCGCACATTGCGGGAGTGGTGGACTACGGCGCTGAACAATCGACTGATCTTTACCCAATTCGCCTCGTGGCCAGGCGGACAATGCAAATTCTTCGTCGTCCACGACCAGCCCAATCGCATGTACTGGATGCTGCGCAACCTGGTGACCATTTCACAGGACCTGATCGGCTGGGGCCGGCGGATGGGGGAGACTGACTACAGCGGCCGTCCCGGAAACGAGCGCCGGTGG
>JAQBTI010000138.1 GCA_027624995.1 Chloroflexota bacterium | reverse complement strand
CTTGTCGCCTGCGGAGGTTCGGGCGAGGACTCGCCAACACCGACGGCAACCACGGCTCCCGCCGCGCCCGCGACGCCGACGCCGGCGGTGGTGGTCACACCCACGCCGACGCCGGTCCCGACTGAGGTACCGACGCCCGAGGCTACTCCGACGTTCACCGCAGGGAGCGTCATCCTTCCGACGGTCGTTGCACCCACGCGCACGCCCGATACGGGAGATCGCTTTGCCCGTGCTCTCGACGGCTCCGGCCTGCGCATGAACGCTCTCAGGGGCCTGTCCTCAAGCGGCCGTGTCGAGCGGGAGTTCCTTACCAAAGACCAGATGGATGCGCATCTGACCGAACGATTCAATGACAACCGCGCGGACATTGACGACGACCAACTGCTTTACGTCACGCTTGGCGCAATGGACCGCGAAGCCGACCTTTTCGACATCCTCCTCACTCTCGGTAGGGAAGGAATCCTGGGGTACTACGACCTCGAACAGAAGAAAATGTACATTCTCAAGGAGGACGAACGCGATCTCACGCCCGCCGACGAACGGACCTACGTTCACGAATTCATTCACCACTTGCAGGAGCAGCATTTCGCTATCAAAGCAGCGCTCGATGACAGGCAGGACGATCATGACGCATCCATTGCCTATCGCGCGTTGCTGGAGGGCGATGCTACGCTCGCCGAGTTTATCTACATGAACGAGCACTTCGACGAAGAGCAGCAGTCGGCGTCCGAGCCGGAGATCAGCCCGGAGGCCGAGGCGATTGTCAACGAGGCGCCATACCTCGTGGTGCGCAATTTCGTCTTCCCGTACCTCGAAGGGCTGGATTTCACGGTGGACCTGTACCTGGAAAATCTATTCACCGCAGTCGACGCTGCATTCGAGCGGCCTCCTCGCTCCACCGAGCAGGTCCTCCACCCGGACAAGTACGCGAACGATGAATTGCCTGTCAAGCTGGCGATGCCCGAGCTGACCTGGGTCTTCGGCGAAGGCTGGTCGCACGTCCGCACCAGCACAATGGGCGAATTCTTCATTCGGGCCTACCTGGAGTCCAGCTTCTCCGCGGAAGAAGCCGCGATAGCGGCGGCCGGCTGGGGGGGAGACGCGTACTCGCTCTTTCGGGGCCCCGGCGGCCAGGGCGCTATCGTGGTCGCCGGCGTGTGGGACTCGGACCGCGACGCTCGGGAATTCCACGACATCTTCATGGCGTTTACGGAAGACCGCACCGGGGGAGCGTGGAAACCGTCCGCCTCCTCCGCTGACGCGATGACACTGGAGATGGACGGCCAGACCATCTCCACCGATCTGGACGTCCTTCAGACGCTCGTGATCATCGGTCCGGACGAGAACACCGTTGATACCCTCCGCCAGGCTGTCGAGCACGGCCTCAGGCTCCAGGAGTGAGAGAGGAAAGGAAGGGAGAGCGATGGCGACTGCACGGATAAAATTCACCTACCAGGACTATCTGCAACTGCCCGAGGGCGAACGGAAGGAGCTCATCGAGGGAGAGTTTTACATGACGCCGTCACCCAGTCTCTGGCATCAGGACGTTGTAATTGACCTTGGATCGGCAATGCGACGCTACGTGAACGCCAGGCAACTTGGCAGAGTCACCGTCGCGCCATTCGATGTCATATTTGACGAGGAAAACGTGGTGCAACCAGACATACTCTTCGTTTCGAACGAGCGCATGGCCGGCCTGGAAAAAGGTCGGATGCACGGCGCGCCGGACCTGGTCGTGGAAATACTCTCTCCGAGCACCGCCGACCGTGACCTGACGTATAAACTCAAGCTGTATGCCCGCCACGACGTTCGCGAATACTGGACTGTCGATCCGGAGAGCCGGACCGTACGGGTGCTGGCTCTCAACCCGCGCGGCGTGGATTCCGAAACTATCCGCACCTCGGGAACGGTTGCATCTCGAATCCTGGAAGGCTTCGAAATTCCACTGGACGACATTTTCACTTTTTGACGGTGAGCGTCTGTCGAAACTGCCATTTGTCCAGGTTAACGGGCGTCGTAGACAGGCTGCGCTCGCCATTGTCCCCCCACGTCGGAGTTCCTGCGGTCTCTGCTGCTTTGCACTGGAGAAGGGGACCAGCGTGACCGCGGTTGTGTTCCAACCGATGTTTCATTGAGGAGTCCACATTGCCTGAACAGCTACGATTCGCCCAGATCGGCATCGCCCACACACACGCAAACAATGCCCTCACGCCCGAATCGCGCGCCGTCATGCAGCGGCTGAACGTGGCGATGGCGGGTATCTACGAGCCCGACCCCGACATGCTCCGGGCCCGGCGCGATAGGGCCGAGTACCGGGACATGCGCTGGTATGATTCCTACGACGAGATACTCAAAGACCCCACCATCGCGGCCGTCTATATCCAATCGTGGCCGTGGGAGTGCCTGTACTGGGCGCGGAAGGCCCTGGAGGCAGGCAAGCATATTCACCTCGACAAGCCCCCCGGCCTCTCCGCGCCCATGCTCCGCTCGCTATACGACATCGCAGCAAGCAAGGGCCTCCACATCCAGATGGGCTACATGTGGCGGTTCAACGCCGGCTTCGAGTTCATCCTGAAGTCGGTCCGCGAGGGCCTGATCGGCCGCGTCACTTTCGCGCGTTTCCGTGCCGGCAGCGTGCCCGAGTACTGGCATCGCAACAGCGTTCACCAGTTCCCCGGCGGCATCATGCAGGAGGAGTCGAGCCACCTCTTCGACCAGGTCGTCGCACTGTTTGGCCGTCCCGACCGCGTCACGGCTGTCAACCGGTCCGACGCGCGCGGATTCCAGGGCATGCCGCCCGGCATCGACAACTCCGTCGTCGTGCTGGAGTTCGAGGCACAGGGCGCTATGGCCGTTATCGAAGCCACCGCCCTGGAGACAAGTCCCGGACCTCACAGACACGCCGAAATCCACGGTCTCGACGGCAGCATCATCATGATGCCCATTGAGCCGCCGAAGGTCGAGCTCTGCCTCCGGGAGCCGCGAGCCGGGTACAAAGAGGGCTGGCAGAACATCCCCGTGGAAGACCGAGCCCGCTATTTCCACGATGTCGAGGAGTTCATCCAGGTCATCCGTGGCGAGCGCCAACCCCGGTTCGGCCCCGATCACGACCTCACTGTCCAGGAAACGATCGTCCGCGCAGCCTCTTGACACCATGGCAGATATCTTCCTATAATTTGGACTAGTAGGGAGACGGAGGTTTGCGTATGGCATTGATGACCTCCCCCAAAGCATTCAGGCGGACTCTGATTCGACAACCGTACGGACCGACAAGCCTACTGTTCCTGCAAGCAACAGAACGAGTAACAAGCATCCCGAGAAAGGCCACTGTCACCGGCCTTTAACTGGAACCCGAGCACAATTGATTTCCTCCTCTCCCTTGTACGAAGGGGCCGCTTCCGCCGAGCGGCCCCTTCTTCTTTTTCCAATCGATGGTAGAATCTTGACGGGTCCCGCACGCCCGGTCCCCACTCTGCACACCATTTCGAGGAGGCTCAACGATAATGCGACTTATTCTCATCGGTACCGAGTACGTCGGCAAAACGACGCTCGCCAATGCGCTGAAAGAGTGGGGCATGCCCCTTGGCAAGCGATTCCACATGGACGACGGCGACTTCACCATCCCCGATTACCACCACCTGGATGAACACGACCAGAAGACGATGTGGAACCTCTCGCCCATCCTCAAAGAGCGCTTCCAGCGCATGGTCATCTACTACCACCTGGAGATCCTCGAGCGGTACGACGACTGCATCCTCGGGGGCTTCCATATCGAGGAGAAGATCATGGGGCCGCGGTACTACCACCCCGACATGCCCGTCACCTACCACCGATACCTTGAACACAAGATGCCCGGCAACACCATCCTCTGCCACATGACATGCGACCCAAACGTCATCCGCGACCGCATGAAGCGCGACCCCCAGCCGTACCAGCTTGCGAAGCCGGAGGAGATCGAAGAGCTCCAGGCCGAGTTTCTCAGCGAGTGGCAGGAGTCCTACCTCCGCCGCAAGATGACGTTCGATACTAACGCGCTCACCCCCGAAACCATCCTGGACGCCTTCCTCGAAGCCGTCCGCCCCGTCCTCGACGCCCGCGACCTGACCTTCGTGGACTCGCTGAAAAAGAAATAAACGCAGAGAGCACGGAGAGCGCAGAGGGAGAAGGGAGAAATCATGAGTTCATCGATAGGGCCCGTTCCGGCACCCATTGGCACTTGCTGGTGCGGGTGCGGTGAGGCTACCAAGGGTTACTGGGCTTCAGGCCACGATGCGAGGGCGCTTCATCGGGTAACAGAGATGGTGTGGGGAGGCGGCAAAAAGGGGCACACAGTTCAGTTCCTCCGAGCCAATGGGTACGGCCTTGATGGTCGAAATGTCACAGAAGCATGGGACGACTTTGCTGGAGGTCGTGGCAAATGAGCAACCGCCCCGAAATCGTCGATTCCGGTCTGCTGTACGGGAACAAGTACCCGGCGGACTGGGCCATCCACGCCTACTACTCCCGCATCGTCGAGATACGGCCGGGCGAGCTGCTGTGCGTGTACCGCCGCGCGCAGGCGCTCTACGGCGACGATGGGCGCACGTGGGTGCTTCGCTCGACCGACGGAGGCAAGACGTGGCAGGACGAGGGCTGCCTCTGGGACGGCAAACAGGATGCCATGCCCTATTCCTATTCGGCGACCCACCTGACCCGCACATCGACCGGCGAAGTCCTTGTCATGGGCCATCGCTTCACCAGGCCGACGCCGGACACGCCGATGTACGACGCTGAATCCGGCGCGCACCTGCCGACGGAGACAGTGCTGTTCCGCTCGAACGACGACGGCCATACTTGGTTGCCGCCGGAGATCGTCCACGAGCCTGACCCGCACTACCTCCTCTACGACAGCATCACCGAGCTGGACAACGGCCGCTACTTCGTTACCTCCGACTGGGACCGCCTCCCCAATGACACAGACCACGTCTAGCCTCACGTCTCGGGTCTGTTTTCCGATGACGGTGGCAGGACATGGGGCGGGGTCGTACCCCTTGCAGGCGCCCGCACCGGGGACAAAACCTTCTGGCATGCCCGCGTCACGAAGCTGGCCGACGGCCGCCTGCTGGCCTACCCGTGGACATCAGACCGCACCGGCCAGAAGTTCCTCACGCTCCATCGCGTCGAGGGCTCGCCGGACGGCAAGACGTGGTCTAAGCCCGAGCCGACCAACTGCCACGCTCAGACGAACCGCCCGGTAGATATTGGCGGCGGCAATATCGCCCTCATCATGTCCGTCCGCGAGTCCGAGCAGCCGGGCATCTACATGGCGCTCTCCACCGACGAGGGCCGGACCTTCGACACCGACAACTGGGTGCGGGTGTGGGACGCCTACGGACAGGACAGCCTCGGCGCGCCCCGCACTGCAAGCTACCCCGCAAGTCACGACGTCATCTCCTTCGGCGCGCCCGACGCCGTTCGCCTGAGCGACGGCGACATCATGGCGAGCTTCTGGGCAGGCCAACGCGGCCAAATGGTCGTGAGGTGGTGCAGGGTGAGGCTGACCGCCGACCGCTGAGAATCGACAACGGACCGCCGACCGCCGACCGCAGCTACTCGTTGTGCTCCGTTTCATGGCTGCAATAGCAATGGGTGGTTAGAAGCCGCGACAAGATGTAAGATGGATTTGGTCTCCAATTCTGTGGTCGACAGGCAAGCCTGCCTATTGAGGGAGGTTGTAATGCTGAACAAGGTCAAGATTCAAAACTTCAAAAGCATCGGCGAGCCAGGGATTGAGTTGGAACTTAAACCCCTCACTTTCCTCGTGGGCCCTAACGGAGCCGGAAAGTCGTCCACGCTCGAAGCCATCGGAGTAGCGGCACAGAGAGGAACTGGTGGCGGAATCCTCAGTCTCCCAAATTCTGAGGCTGCAATTCATAAACGTAAATCGAGTCAATCAGTAGCCCAAACTATTGTTGACCTGTATTTTAGTGATCGCCCGAACGTATTGTCGGGTTTGGGATTCCGTTTTCGACTCGTAAAGGAAGAAAACGGACAGGTCTCACAAAGTGAATACCGACTGCAGAACGATTTGCCAGTTTCGGATTCGAATACATCGGCAACCATCACAAAAATGCTAAATGAGTTGGCATCGCAAACATACTTGGTATCTGCAACTCGAGGGAACGTCCCATACACGAGCGACACCCTTGGCGCGATCAATGTCAACGCAGTAGGTAGACATGGGGAAAATATTCTTTTTGTCCT
>JAQBTI010000137.1 GCA_027624995.1 Chloroflexota bacterium | reverse complement strand
GCCCCATGCCCTGGAGATGGTAGATATTGCTTGATTACGCCCTGGGCAAAAGCACCGGAGAAACCTGCGATCCAATTTGACCAACGGTGCATCGATAGGTCTTTGTTGCCAGCGGCGGACGCTTCCTCAAACGCGACCGGGCGATCACGCTTCTTTCCTCCCGGATTGCCTGATCCTCGGTGTGTTCCTCTTGCGTTTCGGGCATTTCTTGGGCAGCTTCAAGCGCGGGACCCGAGCTAGAGCCGGTGTTTGTGGGAAGAACTGGTACCGCCCAGAAAGTGCCTTGCAACGGTGGTTTGACGTGCAATGCCTGGTCGAACCTAGAACCCGCTGAACCAGTAGCAGTACTGTACGCGATACTGGAAGTAGTAATAGTAGGTGCAGAGCAGGTAGGAGTTGCCCTCCGTCATATCAACGTGGATCTCGTCCGGGATTTCCACCCCCATCTCTCGGAGGTACGCTTCCGGGTCCTTCGTCATCCGAGTGCGCTCCTCCTTGTCGACCCTCGCCTTCTCTACCGCTTCAATGAACCGATCATCCAGGATTAGCTGCTGTGCCTGCTCCGACAGGCGGTGATGGCGTTCCGTGTCCTTCGCGCTTTTCTCTGGTCCCTGGTTCTCTGAGCCTTTCATGGGACACCTCCTGAATTAACGGCGTGTAGCCCTAAAGCGCGTGTCCAAGGGCTGGAGCGATGATTCGCGTGGATTATATGAGGGAGGACCGAGTGTGTCAATTGGCGAGGGTGAACGGTTGACCCTTCAGCGGCGTGAACCTACAATCGCCCCAAGGAAGGAGAACGCCAATGACCGGCACTAAACACCCGCTCGGGGTCCGCATGGAGGCCGGGCGCGACGCCCTCGAGCGTCTCGGGCTGACCTGTGAGTCGAAGATCGACCAGAGCATCGACGACATGAGGCGAATGTCCGACTTGATGACGAGCGCTCATGCTCCGACTATGAAGGCCGGCGCCAGGCTGAACGTTGGGGCGACGGACGAGGGGTTCCGTCAGGAATCGATTCAGGAGATGCTCACCTTCATCGACACTGCCGCACAGTTTTCTCGTGTCAAGAAGGTCAACATGCACCCGGGGCCTAGGCAGTGGCCGGACGAATTGCAGACCGCAGGCCGGTACGGCGACTATGGCCTTCAGATCGATGCCATCCGGCAGATCGGAGACTACGCCGCCGCGAAAGGGCTGGAGCTGGTACTGGAGAACAACAACGCCAACTTCGCGGATGTTCCGGACGACCTTCCGACGGAGGAGATCGACTGGTCGGAGCGAAAACAGTCCTTCGGCGCATCGCCCGAGGAGTGGATGCAGATAAGCCTCGACGTCGACCGCCCGAATGTTGGGCTGTGCCTGGACTCAAGCCACACGAGCACCTACGCGCACACCTTCACCGATCCGAAGCGACGCGAGGAGGTGGTGATGGCCTTCGTCTCCAGGCCGGAGCTGATAAAGCACGTGCACTGGAACGACAACTACCTGTACGACACGCGAGGACGTACCGACTCACACGCATTGCTTGGCAAGGGGACGCTGCCTCTGGACTTACACCGGGCGATCAAGTCGCTTGACGCGACGATCGTCATCGAGCACTTCTACTCGGTCGAGGAGCTCGAAGAGGAGCTGGAGTTTATCGGGGGGCTGTAGGCGTCCCGAGCGCGGGCGTTCAATTGAACGCCCTTACCGCCATATGCCCCTACGTGGAGTTAGGGCACCAATGGTCAGGCGCGCCTGACCACTGGTGCCGGGGCAGGCTGGATTGCCACGTTGACGCAGGCGGGGAGTCCGGAGTTGAGGGCGCGGCGGAGTGCGGGAGTGAGCTCGGCACCCGTCGTGACGTTCTCGCCGTGGCCGCCTAGGGCCTGGACAACCAGGTCGTAGCGGGCCGGATTCAGCTCGCAGCCGACCATGCGGTCGGGCCCGTACTCGCGAAGCTGGATCTGGTACTCGGCGTTCCATTTTGCGTCGTTTCCCACGACTGCGACGAACGGCAGGTTGTGTCTAACCGCCGTATCGAATTCCATGGCGTGGAACCCGAAGGTGCCATCACCCAGCAGCGTGATGACGGTTGCGTCGGGATAGGCCGCGCGCGCGGCCAGGGCGGCCGGGATCGCGGTCCCGATCGAGCCGCCTGGTCCGTTGATGATGCGGCGCGGCGACGATAGGCGAGCCTGGGTCCACTGTCCGAACTCACCGCCGTCGCATATAAGGGCGGACTCGCGTTCGTCCAGGATGTCCTGAACGGCGCGGCAGACGGCCAAGGGGTGCAAAGGGCCGTCATCGCCGAGAGCCTCCTGTGGTCCCCACTCGGGAGGTGCGTACGAGAGTGCTGCCTGCACCTCCTCGGCCCACGCGCTGTCCGCTGAGGCCCCCAGGGACTGTGAGATCAGCTCGGCGGTCGCAATGGGGTCGGCCTGGGCGGTGACAATCAGCCTGTCTGAGCCATTCAGCGCCCTCCGAGTCTGCTCCAGGGCCGACTCATCATGGTCTACGTGAACGACCTTGGAGTCGGGAGCGAGGGCCGGGCTCTCACCGAATCTCAGTCCGAAGTCGAGCCTCTTGCCCAGGAGCACGACGAGATCGGCCTCGGCGAGGACCTCGGCGAATGCGCCGAGGCTCGGGTCGTTAATTCCGCGAGGACTCTCCATGCTGACGAAGGGGACGCCCGTAGCGGTCCGTAGCTCTGAGAGGGTCTTTCGGCCCGATCGGCTCACCGCCTGTCCCGGCAAGGCCACCGGCCTCTTTGCCGAGCGAATGGCGTCCAGGATTGAACGCGTGTCGGACGTCGCGGTTGGGGAATACTCTAGGCGCGAAGCCTCGTCAAGAGGCGGCTCCTCATCGTGCGATAGGGTCCCCTCCAGGATGTCTACTGGCAAGGCGAGGTGGACTGGACCCGGTCTCCCGGAGCGGGCCAGCCGGAAGGCGCGGGCGAGGTCGTGGCCGATTGCCGCAGGGCTTGTCGAGGCCCACGAGACCTTCGTAACGTGGCGTGCCATCTCGGCCTGGGCCATCTCCTGAAAGGCCCCGCGGCCCTGCTCGGCCAGTGCGGCGTGGCCGCTGAGGAGGACCAGGGGCGACTCGGCCGCCATGGCCACGTAGAGCGCCGTCAGGGTGTTGGCGAAGCCCGGTCCGGCGGTAACCAGTGCGACGCCTGGCTCTCCCGTCAGCCTGCCCCAGGTGTCGGCGGCATGCACAGCGGCGGCCTCTTGACGTACGTGAATCAGGTCGATCTTCGCGTCCAGGGACGCGTCAAATACCGACATGATCTGGTTGCCCGACAGGGTGAAGATGCTGTGGACACCCAGTCCCGAGAGAGTCCTGACGAGTAGATCGGCACCGCGCAAGGGTTCCTCCTTCTCAGCTAGGGAAATCAGAGCGCATTGTCGGCTAACGTAGAGGGTCGTGCAAGCGCTGCTTGACCGCCGGGTCGGGCGTGGATACTATCGGGCGACGATCAATCAATAGGAGGAGGAGAACATGCCCAAGTATCTGGTCCAGGGATCCTACTCGCAGGCAGGGGTTCAGGGACTTCTCAAAGACGGAGGCACCTCGCGCCGAACGTCCATAGACAGTCTGATAAAGGGGATGGGTGGTAGTTTGGAGGCTTTCTACTATGCGTTCGGGAAGAACGATATGTACGTGATAGCAGACTTGCCCGACGACGCTACGGCGACGGCGGTATCGCTTGCGGTGGGCGCTTCAGGCTCCGCAAGCCTGAAGACTACGGTCCTGGTGACACCGGAGACGGTAGACGAGGCTGTCAAGAAGACCGTGAACTACCGGCCGCCCGGAAGCTAGATGACCGAGGAAGGGGCGGATTCCCGACCGCCCGCAGACGACCGAGGGATGGATTCCCGCCTACGCGGGAATGACAGTGGACGGGGCGGGAATGACACGAGGGCGGCGCCCTTCCCCGGAAGGACACCGCCCTTGTGCGTCTAGTGTCCTACGCCGGCGCGCTGGAGAAGTGCTGGGAACTCCTCTCCGCTCACAACCGGGGTAACAGCGGGGTAGCTCTTGGCCATGACCCAGGTCTTGTGGAGGGCCTCGAACATAGCGTCCTCGTTAGGGACGTCCACGATGACCGTAACAGAGCGTCGGGTCAAGCTGAAGTACATGCCGATGGGTTTGAGGGCCTGCCAGGCGCCCACCACCTCTTGAATCATGGCCGGGTTCGCCTCGACCTCGGCCCCGACCTCTGCGCTGATCTCTGTCTGTACGATGTATTTCACGCGTCTCTCCTTCCAGGATACGAAGATATACACCTTTCGGTGTCGGGAGATTGTATGTCACCTCGGGCTGGAGGGACAACCTCGTACGGGCCGGGGAGAGAGTGATTCCGTGTAACGGGTATGTAACAGACCTGGTGCATTAGTATGCCTGAGGGGGAGGGACAGCCGTGCCGCGTAGACGCTTGCCATCACACATGTTGGACCTCGTGGATCGCGTCCTGGACGCCGCGGCCGATGTCAGATATGTCGAGAGAATGGAGATGTACACCCGCCACAACCGGCTCGAGAAGGTCGGAAAGGCCCCTGTATGTGTGCATCTGCATGCCGGATATCCAGTCGTGTGGCGGGAGCTCATACCAACCGACACGCTGGTTTCGCGGGACCCATTGGAGCGTTGGATCGAGCTCCAGCTACGTCAGAAGCTCTACAAGCACGACCACATCCCGGACGACGAGGTGCTGCTCCCAACGGTCTGGCTGTCCCCGGTCCGGCCGACGGACCAGACGGGCGAGAAGGCCGGAACCGACGCCGGGTTGGGACTCTTTGAGCAGTCGCTTGCCGCCGCCGGCGATGAGCACGCGCCTCGACACGACAGCCGTCTGGCCGCCAGGCTGTGGGGCGGACGCCGGCCCCACCCGGGTCTTGGTCGAGCGGGCCAGAGAGCTGGTGGACGACCGGCTGCCGGTAAATCTGGCCACCGATGAACTGGGCGCCAGCCCCTCGGAGGCGATGATGAGCTTGATGGGCATCGAGGCGGTGCTCTACGGCGTCAACGATCGTCCGGAGTTCATTCATCGGATGATGGACTTCATGACCGAGGGATACATCGCCTACCACCGTGCCCGCGAGGCCGCCGGCGCGGTGGACGCCGAGTCTAGCTGGGGCTTTCTGACACACTACGAGGAGCTTCCGCCCGGCCAGGATGCCGGTCGTCTTGGAAGCTCCTGGTGGTACGTGAGCGCGCAGAGTCTCTGCGGAATATCGCCGGCGATGTACGCTGAGTTCCTGCAGCCGTACCACGCCAGACTGGCCGAGGCGCTCTCGGACAACCGGGTCTACTATCACGGGTGCGAGGACCTCACCAGGAAAATAGCCATCATTCGTGACCTGCCTAACCTGCGGCGGTTCCATGTCTCTCCATGGACCGACCTTGAGACGGCGGTCGAAAGTCTCGGCCGGGACTTCGTGCTCGAGACCCACGTGTCCTACTCCGAGACGCTGGACGGCCACAGACCGGCCGATATGCGCAAGGCCGTGGAGCGCATCATGAGGATAGCCGGCGAATGCGTGCTCGACGTCAACCTGGGAGACATCGAGACGGTGCGGGGCGACCCGTCCATCCTCACGACTTGGGCGCAAATAGCGCAGGATGTGACAGCCCGCTTCGCCTAGAGCCAGGCCGTCGCCACGGAGAGTCGCATGGCTCTTGGATCTACAGTTTGCGGGATATAAACGCCGATGCCTCGGCCCGAGCGAAGTGTCTGACAAGAAGCCGGTCCGATGCCATACGTTACGTGCCGATTCCGCGCCTCAGTAGGCCCTCTCCTCCGGCTGCCATCTCGTGATGGTCACTGGGGTGTACTCCAGTTGAGGACCGTCGGGGGCCTTGTAGATAACGGTATGCTTGAGCCATGCCTCATCGTCTCGCCCCGGGAAGTCGGTCCGGGAATGTGAGCCTCGGCTCTCCTGTAGTGCAATCCCGACAACAACCATGGTCTCGGCCAGCAGCATATTGTCCAATTCCACGGCAAAGAGAAGGTCCATGTTGAAGGTCCGGCCTTTGTCCTGGACGAAGGTGTCCTGACAACGGTCCCTCAGATCACGAACGGCCTTCAGTGCGAGGCCCAGCTTCTCGCTGTCCCTGAAGATACCCGCGTTCTCCAGCATGGCGGAACCGAGCTCCTTCCGCAGCGCGGCGGCCCGAACGCCATTGTCTTTTCGATCGATGATGGACTTCATGTGAGCAAAGTCATTGCCTGCCGCGGCCGACGAGACCGGGGCAGCCGGCGCTC
>JAQBTI010000136.1 GCA_027624995.1 Chloroflexota bacterium | reverse complement strand
AGATCGTCGCGGACTTGGTGGAAGAAGGACGGGTCGAGTCTCAGAAGGTCGGCCGGAAGAGTTTATTCCACCGGCGATTGGCAGCGAACCTGACGAGCTAGGCTCGTACGAGCCATCGGACGCTTCGAGCCGAAACCGGGGAAGCGGACTTCTACTGCCGCGAATCCTCTTTACAGAGCCTCTGAAGGCGATACGCCTCTCTTTCGAGTGGATGCTCGTCACCACCTCCGTAGAACGGCCTCAGTAAGAGGTACGCGGCGAACCAGGGAACCAGGAGCCATCGAATCTGGTCCCGCCAGTGATACCGCTCATGGGCCTGCACGCAGACGTCATCCCATACGTGTGGCTCGTAGAAGATGACCGGCCAGATGGTGACGGCGTAGACCCGCTCGGGAAACGGGAGCGGGATTTTCCGGACTTTGAACTCTATCCTGCCTCTTGCGATTCGCATGAGCCGGGTCCTCTTTGGTAAGGGATGTCTGGAGCGTGGTGTATGTCCGCAGCTCCATCACCTCATGCTCCGGCGACGCGCCGGCCTCGGCCCTCCCAGTAAGGCTCCCGCAGCTCCCGCTTGAGGATTTTTCCGCTGGGGTTGCGCGGCAGGCTGGCGACGAAGTCCACTGATCTGGGGCGCTGGAAGCCGCCCATCCGGCCCCGGCAAAACTCGATGATCTCGTCCTCTGTGGCTGAGGCCCCTTCCCGCAAGAGGACCACGGCCTTCACCGTCTCACCCCACTGGTCGTCGGGCACGCCAATCACCGCCGCGTCGGCGATGGCCGGGTGCTTGAACAGAACGTCCTCCACCATTCTGGGGTAGACGTTCTCTCCGCCCGACACGATCATGTCCTTGACCCGATCCTGGACATACACATAGCCTTCGTCGTCCAATGTGCCCGCGTCGCCGGTGTGCATCCATCCTCCGCGCATAGCTTCTGCCGTTTCATCCGGCAGATTCCAGTATCCCTTCATCATCTGGGGGCCTCGAACGACGATCTCTCCCATGGTCCCGTTGGCCACCGGGTTGTCGTCTTCATCCACTATCCGCAAATCGGTGCCCAGCACCGGCCTACCCGCGGAAAGCAGAAGCTCTGGTTTGCCTACCAGGGCACGCCGGTGGTCGTCGGGACTCAAGACGGTGGCCACCGAGGACAGCTCGGTCTGGCCGAATGCCTGGACAAACTCGCACTTGAAGGCGCCCGCGGCTCGGCGGAGCGTCTCCTCGGCGATGGGGGATGCTCCGTATACTATGCCCCTCAGATCGGCATAGCTTCGCTGTGCAACCTCCGGCACGGCCACGAGGCAGGCCTGAATCATGGCCGGAACGAGCAAGGCCCAGCGAATTTTCTCCTGGTCCATGGCCCTGACCACCTCTACCGGGTCGAAGTCTTCGTATACATAGAGACTTGACCCTTTGTGGTTCGCCGAAAACGCAATGAAGGCAGCGGCGACGTGGTACAGCGGGGCGACGATCAAGACGCGCTCCCCTGGCCGAAAGTCGAGTGCCGGAGAGCACTGGCCGAGGTTCGCCGTCAGGCTGCCGTGGGTGAGCACCGCGCCCTTGGGATGACCGGTGGTGCCGCTGGTGTACATCTGGACCACGTCATCGTCCGGCGTGATGGACTGCCGAGTCGGTGTTGCAGGTTGTCCGCCTACCCAGCCTCGATAGTCGGTCCAACCCGGCGTGTCTGGCCCGCCGATGGAGACAAAATGTCCCACGTCTCGAAGCTCACTCCGTGTGGTATCGACGGATTGCACGTAATCCGCAGAAGCGATCAGCATCCTGGCCTGGGAGTCGTTGATGATGTGAGTCCACTCCGGCGGCGTAAGGCGGTAGTTCAGCGGGACCGGCACGACGCCCGCTTTGGAGGCGGCGTAATACAGAATCACGTAGTCGATGCTGTTCTTTGACAGGACCGCGACCCGGTCTCCCTTCTGGATACCCGTGCTGGAGAAGGCGTTGGCCAAGCGGTTGATCTGCTCGTTGGCGTCTCCGTAGGTGAGCTTCCGGTCTCCCAGAACGGCGAACTCGGCATCCGGGTGCTCCCGGGCATGGTAGTCAACGAAATCGTGAAGTCGCATCTTTCTCAGCCTCGCCGTCTGGTTTAAGAGTGAGTCAACTACCCCGCCGCAGCACTCTGCCTGGGCGCGCACCCGTGTGCACGCCGTCGGAGACGACCGATTCGCCGTTCACGAGCACGTGGCGTATGCCCGCGGCGAGCTGGTGCGGGTCGTCGAACGTCGCACGGTCTATCACTTCATTTGGGTCAAAGATGGCCAGGTCTGCGACCAAGCCCTCCTCCACACGACCCCTGTCTTTGAGGGGAAGCCTATCCGCCGGCATGCCGGTCATCTTGTGGACCGCGGTCTCCAGGGACATCAACGACTGCTCTCGGACGTAACGACCGAGTATCCGTGGATAGGTCCCGTAGAATCTCGGATGCGGCTTCTCCTTGGAATGGACACCCGTGGGGGAGATGGCGTTGCCATCCGAGCCGATCATGGCCAGAGGATGGGTGAGGAAGTACCTGACGTCGCTCTCGACTCGATTGTGGATCACGGCCCCGACGTGGTTGTCTTCCTCGTCGAGCAGCGCGAGGTATGTCTCGTGGGGGTCCTGATTTCGCTCGGTGGCGACCTGCTGGACTGACTTGCCTACGATGCTCTGATTGGCCTCGCTCTTGACGTAGCTGATGACGATTGTGTCGAACCGCCAGGGAAGGCCTCCGAAGTGACCGGTCCGGATTTCGTCGAGTGCCTTCTGACGGGTCGCGGGCTCTCTTAGCCGCCGCAGCATTGCGCTCTCGCCCCCTTCGTTGAGCCACGTGGGGACCATCTGCCCGAGATGCGAGCCGGCGGCCGTATATGGGTAGACGTCGTAAGTCGCGTCCAGCCCTTCGGAGCGCGCTCGCTCTATGGGCGCGATCATCGATTCACCCGTACCGTAGAACCGCGAGTCGATGATCGCCATGTGCGAGTACGAAACGGGGACGCCGGCCCGTCGTCCGATCTCCATGGCCTCTTCGACGGCGTTGACATGGTTGCCGGCCCAGACGCGCGCGTGGGTCACGTAGAAGGCGCCGTCGAACGGGGCCAAGGCCTCCGCAAGCGCTACGATTTCGTCGGTGTCGCCAAACATGGACGGCGCCACCGTCAGGCCCGTGGACAGGCTGAAGGCGCCCTGCTCGACCGACTCCGTGACGAGCCTTCGCATCGCCTGAAGCTCGTCCTTCGTCGGTCGTCGGTCGACGTTGAGGCCCGCCGCTGCCCGGATCGCCGAATGGCCGACCTGTGGGGCCATGTTTATGCTAATACCGTTTGATTCGAGTGTAGAGGCCCAGCCGTCCAGGTCGTTCCAGGTCCAGGGGTAATCCGAGGCCATGTCGGGGTCGCTTGCGCCTTCTGGTCCGTCCGGCCCGATAGGGAACGGCGAGAAACCACAGTTGCCCACAACTTCGGTCGTAACGCCCTGGTGGACCTTGCTCTCTCCGCCGGGATCGTCCAGCAGAGTAACGTCGGAATGCGAATGCATGTCGATGAACCCGGGTGCGACGATGAGTTCTGACGCATCGATGAGGCGCCCCGCCTCGGCGTCCTCCAAGCGACCGATGGCCTCGATCTTGCCCCCGCTGATCCCTAGATCGGCGTCGTATCGCAGACTACCGGTCCCGTCTACTATCGTCCCGTTCTTGATGAGCAGATCGAAGCTCACAACATCCTCCTAGTCGCGCGGCGGCCGCTGGCCGTGATATCTTGACGGCGCAGTCGCCGAGGCGTTTCCAGAGCGTCCACAATACGCCCGATTGGTCTTGGCAGCTAAGCATACCCTACCTGTCTTCTTCAGTCTTGTCTGACGAGAAACCCTAGACCGCCGATGGCGTGGAATCAGATAGGAGTATTGACCAATGCCGCTACTGTTTGACATGTCCTGGGAGGAGTTGCAGACGTACGAGGGCTCGAACCCGAGACCGGGGGACTTCGACCAGTATTGGGACAACGGCCTGCGGGAGCTCGATTTCCTCGACCCGGAAGTGGAGTACGTGCGGTCGTCCTTTCAATCGTCTTTCGCCGACTGCTTCGACATGTTCTTCACCGGGGTCGGCGGCGCTCGGATTCACGCCAAGCTCCTTAAGCCAAAAAACACTCCCGAGCCACATCCCGCGGTGCTGATGTTCCACGGATATACCGGAAATTCAGGCGATTGGAGCGACAAACTAGGGTTCGCCGCCGCCGGGTTCACCGTCGCCGCACTTGACTGTCGAGGCCAGGGAGGGCTGTCGGAGGATGCTGGAGGCATAAAGGGTCCGACGATGAGAGGGCACATCATCCGCTGGATCGAAGACGCGCCGGAGAAGCTTCTCTTCCGTCAGATCTTTCTCGACACCGCCCAACTAGCAAGAATCGTCAGGAGTATGCCGGAAGTTGACCCGGCGCGCGTCGGTGCGACCGGAGGCAGTCAGGGAGGCGGGCTGACGCTGGCCTGCGCGTCGCTTGTACCCGAGATCAAACTCGTGGCCCCTGTCTTCCCGTTTCTGTCCGACTACAAGCGGGTATGGGAGATGGACCAGGCCAAGGATGCCTACTTCGAACTGGGAGACTACTTCCGCAAATTCGACCGTCTGCATCAGCGCGAGGACGAGATATTTACGAAGCTTGGCTACATCGACGTCCAGCATCTCGCGCCACGCATTAAGGGGCGGGTCATGATGGGGGTTGGGCTCATGGACACGGTCTGCCCGCCGTCGACGCAGTTCGCCGCCTACAACAAGATAATCTCGCCAAAAACGCTGATGGTGTATCCGGATTATGGTCATGAGGCAATCCCCGGGCATCCCGACGCGATCTTCCAGTTCATGCGCGATCTGTAGCCGCATTCGGGCAAAGCAGGCTGGACTAAGGCGTCCTGGGACCGCGATTAGGCGGCGCGGATTTGACGCTATCGCTATTTGAAAGAGGATCAGATGCTCAAAGTTGGTGACCATGCCCCCGACTTTTCGGTAGGGCTGGACGATGAAACTACCTTCCGGCTTTCTAGCTGTCACGGGAAGAAGCACGTCGTTCTATATTTCTACCTCAAAGACTTCACTCGTGGCTGAACAGCCGAGGCATGTGGCTTCCGTGACAACTATGAAGCCATCAAGGAACAGGACGCCATTCTGTTGGGAGTCAGCCCTGACTCACTACAGAGTCACCGAATGTTCAAGGAAGCAAACGGTCTCCCGTTTCCTCTGGCCTCCGACGCCGACCAAAGAGTAATCAAGCTTTACGACGTGCAGCGGAGCCTCCTAATCAAGAGGCCAAAGCGTGTTACTTACCTCATAGATAGGGAGGGTGTAGTGCGAGGCGTCTTCCGGCATGAATTGGCCATCGGCGGTCACCAGGGCGATGTCCTACAGGGCCTGAAGACATTGAACGATCGTGATTCTGACTCCTGAATGGCTCGTGCGCTGCGGAGCATCGGAAATCGACTTGTCACCCTCTGCCACTTAGTAACGCTTTGTCTCACCGGGGTACGTGACAATAATGTGACCATTTCTGTCACTGTGCCGGCCGTTCATCCAGCGCTAGAGCCGCCTCCCTCTTTTCGGCCGACGCCGTATGGCGAGTACCAGCGCGGCGATTGTAGCGGTTGTGACGGCCAGCAGGGGTCGCCACATCGCGTCCTCATCGGTTGCGGCATAGAGGAACGAGCCGGCCAGACCAACGGCCAGCACCGTGCCTTCAAGACCGTTTCTCACCAGTCTGAGAGCCATGTAGACGCAGGCGAAGCCGCTCAAAGCGATCCAGGTGCCCGAAGCCAACGGAGAGGTCCACCCGTATTCCGGAATGTGAATCAAGGCGAAGCCCGTCCAAGCCTTTGGAAACAGGTCAAAGCCGAGATGGACGGCGAAAGCGGCGCAGAGTCCCATCACGAACAATCGGACTGGAACTGATTTCCTGCTTGAAGACACGAGGAACAGGAGGAACGGCACGAGAGGCCCGTGTGTGATAACCGAGCGATGGACCAAGAGGCTTGTATGTTGGTCTATGTCCGGCAGTCTGTCGCCCAGCCAAATTCCGGCGATGAGCGATAGTAGACCCGCGGCGAAAGTCATTGGTTCTCCGGGCGCTTCCATTCTCTCGACGGTCTCGGACGTCGGCGCGGATTCAGACCTTCTCCGAACGCCGGTGTGGGCTGGGGATTCTCGAGGAGCCGCCCGGGCATTGAATCAGTGGGATGCGTTTGAGGCGACGGGCGGATTCGAACCGCCGAATAGGGGTTTTGCAGACCCCCGCCTTAG
>JAQBTI010000135.1 GCA_027624995.1 Chloroflexota bacterium | reverse complement strand
CCCCGCCAGATTCTTCACTCCGTTCAGAATGACACCGTGAGAATGCGCCGGTGTCGCCTGCGGCGACACCGGCGTTCCGAGGAGGGCGCGCCTACTCGCTTTCCGGCTGCACCACGATGTGGTTAACGTAGACGCTGATGTCGAAGGCCGGCATGCTCATGAGACGTAACGTCCCTCGGGAGCCGAACTCGACCGAGACCCTGGCGATGGTCTCGTTGTCCGCCGCCTCGACCACGGTGACGAAGTCGTACAGACCGAGGACGGCGTACTGCGCGATGACCTTGACCCCGAAGGTCTCCATCTCCTCGTTGACCTGCTGGATGCGCTGAGGGCGCTCCTTAACGGTCTTGCGCCCTTCGTCCGTCAGTGTGCCCACCAGTATGTATGTAGCCATCGGTCTCCTCCTAAATGGTCCGTCTACGGCGATGTTACCCAGGTGTTCGCCGAGGTGTCAAACGGGCTACTGGCGAACTGTTGGCCATCTCAGGCCAAAGCCACTAAAATATGGCCTGAGTTGCTGCAAGAATGGCCACAACCCCTACTATGAGACAACGGTCGGTTTCACCAAGGTACTCGTCATGAACACTCCTAACGTACAGCAGATGGGGCCGGCGGCGTCCGAAGAGGCGTCCGCTCCGTCGGACTTCATTCGCGACATCGTCGCCGAAGACGTCGAGGCCAACAAGAATGGCGGCCGGGTGGTCACCAGGTTCCCCCCGGAGCCGAACGGCTATCTCCACATAGGGCACGCCAAGTCCGCCCACCTAAACTTCGGCATCGCCGCACAGTACGGGGGCACCTGCAACCTTCGGTTCGACGACACCAACCCGACCAGAGAGGCGGTCGAGTACATCGAGTCGATCCAGGAGGACCTGCGCTGGCTCGGCTTCGACTGGGGTGACCGGGCCCTCTTTTCGTCCGACTACTTCGACCAGCTTTATGGATATGCGGTCAAGCTGGTGGAGAAGGGCAAGGCGTACGTCTGTGACCTGAGCCCGGAGCAGATAAGGCAGTACCGGGGGACGCTTACGGAGCCCGGACGCGACAGCCCGTACCGCGACAGGTCCGTCGAAGAGAACCTCGTCCTGCTGGCGGGTATGAAGGCGGGTGAGTTCGACGAGGGCTCGCGGGTACTGCGCGCCAAGATAGACATGGCATCGGGCAATATCAACCTGCGGGACCCCGTGCTCTACCGAATCCTGAAGGCCCCGCATCCCAGGACCGGCGACCGCTGGTCCATCTACCCGACATACGACTTCGCCCACGGCCAGTCGGACTCGATCGAGGGTGTCACCCACTCCATCTGCACAGTCGAGTTCGAAGACCACCGGCCGCTGTACGACTGGCTCCTGGAGCAGCTCGAGATACACCACCCTCGGCAGATCGAGTTTGCGAGGCTCAACCTCAGCGAGACCCTAATGAGCAAACGCGTGCTGCTGGGGCTGGTGGAGCAGGGACAGGTATCCGGTTGGGACGACCCTCGGATGCCGACGCTCTCAGGGATGCGACGGCGGGGGTACACCCGTGAGGCCATCCGCGCCTTCTGCGACGCCATCGGGGTCGCCAAGAGGAACAACACCGTCGAGATGGCGATGCTGGAGCACTTCGTCCGAGAGGACCAGAACAAAAAGGCCCTGAGGGTTATGGGGGTCCTGCGGCCGCTCAAGGTGGTAATCGAGAACTATCCGGAGGGACAGGTCGAAGAGCTCGAGGCGATAAACAATCCCGAGGACGCGTCCGCTGGCACCCGGATGATCCCGTTCTCGCGCGAGCTTTACATCGAGCAGGAGGACTTCCTCGAGGAGCCACCTCCCAAGTACTTCCGCCTCGCTCCCGGGCGTGAGGTGAGGCTGCGGTACGGCTTCTTCCTCAAGTGCGAGTCGGTGGTAAAGGACGAGACAGGCGAAGTCGTTGAGTTGCGCTGCACATACGATCCCGAAACCCGGGGGGGCCACGCCACTGACGGCCGCAAAGTTAAGGGGACGATTCACTGGGTCTCCGCGGCCCATTCCGTACCGGTTGAGGTCCGGCTTTACGAGCACCCGCTTGCGCCAGAGACTGACGAAGGCGGCAAGTCCAGCGGGCTTTTGAATCCCAACTCACTGGAGACCCTCACCGAGAGCCGTGTGGAGCCTTCGCTAAGAGACGCTAGGCCCGGAACCCCATACCAGTTCGAAAGGCTGGGCTACTTCTGCATCGATGAGGCCGATTCGTCGCCAGGCGCGTTGGTCTTCAACCGGACGGTGTCGCTCCGCGATTCGTGGCGAAAAGCACAGAGAGCTTAGTCGTCAGTCAACCCAACTGAAGGTTGTTTCGTCAGGCGCCCCATGGATTTCCATCTCGGCTCCTCAGCCTCGTGCAACGGGCTCTGGAGCCTCACTACTGCATGTTGACGGGAGGCGATCTTGGTAAAGGGCGATGAGGGCGTTAACGCCCTCGACCCGGAAACGAACGGAGCGAGCAATCAGTCGCCACAGAATCCGGCTATGCCCGTTACGTTCACCGCAGGAATCGCGCGCTGGAGCGCACGGAATAAATGGATCACTCTGGCGGCATCCGCCGTCGCCATCGTGCTGGCGGTGCTATCGATTATGTTCGTCGGGACAGAGATGCGAGACGACGACGGCGGCGTTGGCGACTCGGGCAAGGCGTACGAGCTCCGACGGGAGAGGTTCAAGTCAGCCCCGGCACCTACGCCCGCGCCAGGGGAAAGGCATGTTGCCACCAGGCTCGAGCGACTGGTGGTCTCGAACCTATCCCTCGATGCCGAACACACAGATTTCAAAAGAGTCGTGGACGGGCTGATCGAAAAGATCAGGGCACTGCCCGGAGTGGGAGCCGCAGGCAGCTTCTATGACAGCGGCGATCCGACTATGCTGGCGGACGACCGAAGAGCGGTATTGGGCTTCGTCCAGTTTGAGGACGAGTCGGTCGAGTCCGGTAGTCAAATCGACATCGGCCCGGCGCAAAAGACGGTGGACGAAGCTGCGGCAGCGACAGCCGGTTTCGAAATAGAACTTTACAGCTTCCGGCTGATTAACGACGAAATAGACGAGATCCTCACGGAAGACTTCAACAGGATCCTGTTTCTGTCCATGGGGATCGGCCTGCTTATTCTGGTGCTGGCCTTTCGGGCGCTGGTCGCGGCCATCATCCCGCTCCTCATGGCTATCGCATCGATCTTCACCGCGATCGGCGTCGCGGCTGTTGTCAGCCAGGCCTACGCACTGGTCGAGTTATATGCCGAGATGGTCCTTTTGATGGGCCTGGCGGTCGGAATCGACTACTCGCTCTTCATCGTCAGTCGGTTCAGGACGGAACGGGCGGCGGGCAGGGAAAAGCTCGAGGCGATCACGGTCGCCAGCAACACGACCGGGCGAGCGGTATTCTACGCCGGCATCACGGTGATCCTGTCTCTCACTGGGTTGATGCTCACACGCGACTTCACCTTCATCTCGATGGCACTCGGGGCAATCATAGTTGTATTTATCGCCGTGATCGGGTCTCTAACCCTTCTGCCCGCTCTTCTATCGGTTTTGGGCGACCACCTGAACCGTCTCGCAATACCGTATCTGGGCCGATCACCTGACCGAGGTGGCAATGACGACACGGGCGGGATTTGGGGCCGCATCGCCGATGTCGTCCTCAAGAGGCCTGCAATACTCGCAGCCATCACGGTCAGCGCCCTGATCGCACTCGGGTTGCCGGTCACGGCACTAAACTTGGGCTTCAACGCAGGGGCAGACTCACTGCCAGACGCCGCCAGGGGCAAGAGGGCACTGGAGCTCCTCGAGATCCACTTCACCAGCAGTCTGATACAACCTGCCCTGATCGTGATAGATGCCGGAGACGTCGACGGTCCCGAGGTCCAGGCAGCGGTCGCGGCGCTGATGAAGAGCCTCGAAGAGGGAAAGGCGTTCCTCGGACCGTTCGACTCCGACGTAAACAACGCCAGGGACACCCTCGTGATCAAGGTCCCTGTGGCCGGGAAGATCGACAACGAGGTATCGGAGAACGCGGTCAAACTCCTGCGTGAAGAGGTGATCCCGGAGGCGTTCTCGGGGTTGAACAACACCGTCTATGTTACGGGAGACACCGCCGAATCGCTCGACTTCACCAGTAGTATGTACCACTCAGCACCTGTGGTGTTCGGCTTCGTGCTGTGCCTATCGTTCTTGTTGCTGTTGGTAATGTTCCGGTCGATCGTGATCCCGATCAAGGCGATCGTGCTGAACTTGCTCTCGGTCGCAGCCGCCTACGGCGTGCTGGTGATGGTGTTCCAATGGGGCTGGGGCATTGAAATCCTGGGCTCCGAGGAGTCCGGAGTAATCGAGGCCTGGTTGCCCCTCTTCCTGTTCGGCATCCTCTTCGGCCTGTCCATGGACTACCACATGCTGCTTCTGAGTCGTATCAAGGAGATCTACGACGACAGTGGTCAGAACGTCTACGCGGTCTCGTCGGGTATACGTCTTACAGCGGGGCAGATTACAAGCGCGGCGGCCATAATGGTCGGCGTGTTCCTTACCTTCGCCACCAGCCGGATACTTGGTCTACAGCAATTCGGCGTCGGACTGGCCGTCGCCGTGCTCATTGACGCGACGGTGATACGCGTAGTCCTTCTCCCCGCCGGCATGAAGCTGCTCGGCGACTGGAACTGGTACCTGCCAGTATGGCTCGAGTGGCTGCCCAAGGTCTCGCCGCAAGGGCAGAGGGATCTGCCCGTCACCCCAGCCGCGGACTAGCCCTTGGCCCAGACGGACTGAAACCTGCCTTACTGCGAGATTACTTTCGCGCAACTTCGGTAGCCCCGTCCAGTATGGGCGAGCCCCTGCCGCTGCCTGACCAGCCGGTCGACCGTACCGGGCGCTCAGAGGCGCACACACGGTGCTACAATCATTTCGACTCAGGAACTCGTCCGCAAAGCCGCCCGGGTGCGCATCACTGCACTTGAATACATGCCATCAAACGCTATCCACTTTCAGGAGATCTGGACGCCCTTATGGGGCCCCTCTTCTTCTCTGAGTACTTCAAACAGGGAGGTCACCGATGGAGGAATCCTTCGTCCGCGAAGTCGACCTGGCCGGATTCTATGTAGCACGCTTTACGCCAGACCAGGACCTCTTCGGCCGCCTGACAGAAATCATGGCAGACCGCGAGCTCGATCGCATCGTCGTCCTTTCGGGGATTGGTAGCCTGCAAGATGTCACAATGCGCGACCTCAAGGACGCCATTCAGCGGCCAATTAACCTGGGCAAGACCAACGAGATCGTAAGCAAGGGACCCTTCGAGCTACTGTCGCTGGAAGGCAGCGTCGTCCCGATGGATGGCGGCCCCATCATCCACCTGCACGGCGTAATGGGCATGCCGGACGGCTCCGTAATCGGCGGTCACCTTTTTGAAGCCACGGTGTTTTCGACCCTCGAACTTTTCATCGCGGGCGTGGAAGGCACCGACCTGCGCAAGCAGGCGAGTCTCATCACGGGCTTGAACGAATACCGAGTGGGCCCAGATTCGTAGCGGACGGACAATATGTGCGGCAGGTACGCTCTCACCGACGACCACCCGGCGATGGCCAAGGCGTTTGACGTCCCCACCGACGTGAGGCGCGACATCGCCTGGGATGAGTTGATGCCCCGGTTCAACGTGGCGCCGACGGACCAGGTGCCCGTCCTCCTTCAGAAGAACGGAGAGCGGCAGATGGAGGCGATGCGGTGGGGCCTGATGCATTTTCGGACCGCGAATATGCGAGGCCGGACCGCACTCGACTCCAAAGGCAAGTCCACAAACACACCAATCAACGCGCGAGCGGAAACCGTGCACTCCCACGGCGGCTTCAAGCGCTCGTTCGAGAAGCGACGGTGTATTCTACCTGCCAGCGGCTACTATGAGTGGATGGGGTCCGGCGACGCGAAGGTCCCGCACTGGATCTACCCGGCCGATGGAGCCTGGATGGGGTTCGCAGGACTCTACACCTGGTGGAAATCGCCAGAGGGTACGTGGGTCCCATCCTGCACGATCATCACGACTTCCCCCAACAGCTTTCTCGAGCCCATTCACAACAGGATGCCGGTCATCTTGACTCGCGGGGCCTATGACGCTTGGCTTGACCCAACGAATGACGATCTGACGGAACTCAAGGAGCTCCTGGTGCCCTACCCTTCCGGCGAAATGCGGGCACACGTGGTTTCGACTCTGGTGAACAAGGTTGCTAATGACGGGCCGGAGCTCATCGCGACCGTCTAAGCTATTTGCGGAGCGCGAGGAGGTACCCTCAAAAAGTGTGTAAATAATCAGGCGGTGTAACCTACCTCTGCGCAAACGGGCTCGAAG
>JAQBTI010000134.1 GCA_027624995.1 Chloroflexota bacterium | reverse complement strand
CGCTCGCTGCTTAACGACCCCTAACTCCTACCCCTGCCCAGGTGCATCACTCCTTGATCAGACAGCACATCTGTGCTACTCTAGGGTTTAGCGCCCTCCACGAGGACCCCTGACCTGGAATTCAGTCCGGAGGTCGCCGTTCAGCGCCAAGCCAAAGGAGACAAGACGAGTTCTGATGAGACACTTTTACGGGAATGCGCAGGACACGGCGGCGGCCGCCCGGAACTTAAAGCCTGGGGACCCGGACCATCGCGTCCCAATCGCGTACCTTGCCCCTACCACTCGCGCTCCGCCCGGTACCACACTTTCGGTCGGGGCCAAGCTAGACGGAACGAAACGGAACACATGTGAGCACGCGCTCCCGCCCGCTAAGGCGGCCGGAAGTGGATTAGGGTATTCCGCCTGAACCAGTCGCGGTCGAATCTGGTTAGTCGGATGCCTCAAAGGAAAGGAAGGATCCAAAGCCTCCCCTCAATCCTCTCCCTCGGGGCAAGGAAGCAAGAGCCCACTCCCACCCGGAAGACGGCTACAGGAAGGTCAGGGCCGAAGCGGGGTTGGAGACCAGGATGTCTTGGACGGCCTGTTGAGTAAAGCCACGGTCGAGCATCCTGGGGGCGATGTGGTCGAGGATGTAATGGTATCCGTGGCCGCCGTACTTCTCTAGCCGGTGCTTCGAGCAGATGTCCTGCGCGATGACGACCTTGCGTCCATAGCCCTCAGAAGAGATCCAGCCGATGCGCTCGATGCGCTGGTCGTCGCTGGGCATGTCGACCTTCGCGTTCATTGAGTAGTAAGAGCCGACCCAGCCGAATAGGTCCCACTCCATATAGCAGCCTGCCTCGGCGATCTTCTTGACAGTTTCGCGTTCGAAGACGGTCCTGTCGAGGTGCCCCATAATGGTGTGGGAGAGCTCGGCGCCGGCTTCCGCCAGCACCTCGATGATCTCGAGCGGCGCCGTCTCGTCTCGGCCCGGGTGTATAAGCAGCGGAGCGCCCGTTATGTGCTGCGCGCGGGCCGACGCCCGCAGGATCTTGCGCTCGTTGTCGGTAAGCGGCCAAGCGCATCCGACCTCGCCAATTATCCCAGTCTTGATTCCGGTCCCGTCCACACCTTCGGTGATGTCCCTGACGATCTGGGCAACTATGTCGTCCTCGGTGAGGTCGTCCACTCCCGCTGGATGGTGGGTGTTCACATAGTAGGAACCGCCCATCACGATGTTTACGCCCGTTGCATTCGAGACCCTCTTGAGTCCCACCGGATCGCGGCCGATGCCGATGCTCGTCACTTCGACCAGCGTCCCACCGCCGTATTGCTTGTACAAACCGACCTCGTCGATTGCCGTCTGAACGTCATCGAGCCGGCCGTTGTCCCTGTTCGGTTTTAGCCGGTGGCGGATTCTCCCCAGCGTCTCCTGCGAGACGGGTTTTTCAAAGAAGGCCTGGTCGGTTACGTTTGGGAACCGGGATGCGGGCCAGGAACCGTCGAACAGTATGTGCTCATGGGTCATGGTCGGCCCTAGCTGATCGGGGCTAATCGGCCCGAGTACGGTCTGTACCTTACCGCTCAGGTTCTCGTTATGCATGGTTTCTAGCCCCCCTTTTCCGTCCTCCCTAACAAGTAGGGTGAAAGATACTAACGGTTCTCACGGAAGGTGGAGTCGATGACGTCAAGGGCGTGGTCGATGTCATCGGACGTGATGCCGTAGTGCGGCACGAACCGCCATTTGCGTTCGGGGCTGCCGCCGCGGACGCCCTTTTCCGCAAGCTTCCTGGCCAGCTCGGCGGGGTCACCCTCCGTGACCTCAAAGAAGACCAGGTTGGTATGGACCTTGTCCAGGTCGATTGAGATGCCCGGTATCTTTGCAAGGCCCTGCGCCAGCCTGCGCGCGTTGGCGTGGTCTTCGGCCAGACGGTCGATGTTGTTCTCTAGCGCGTAGATTCCGGCGGCAGCGAACACACCGACCTGTCGCATCCCGCCGCCCAGGACCTTCCGCCAACGCCTGGCGTTGTCAACGAACTCGTGGGTCCCGCAGAGCACCGAGCCGATCGGGGCACCCAGGCTCTTGGAGAGACAAAAGGTAACGCTATCCGCGTCCTTGACCAGTTCCGCGGCAGGGGTCTCCAGGGCGACGGCAGCATCGAACAGGCGCGCGCCGTCGACGTGCAGCGGCAACTCGTGTCTGTGGGCAACGTCTGCCACGGCCTTGGTGTCCTCGGGCGTCAAAGGCG
Organism: Chloroflexota bacterium; assembly: GCA_027624995.1. Classification (GTDB taxonomy): domain Bacteria; phylum Chloroflexota; class Dehalococcoidia; order Lucifugimonadales; family CATQGZ01; genus CATQGZ01. Next base: position 4,128 of record JAQBTI010000134.1, on the reverse strand, counting down.
TTCCGCCACTGGCGTTGTGCGTGTTTTCGATTGCCACCATCGCGGTCTTCGGGTAGTGGAAATTGTCGGGGTGAATAGCAGCTTCGACCTCGCCAGGGTCGATCCGGCCTCTATCGTCCTCCATGAGGGTTTTCATGGAGATGCCGCCTAAAACGGATGGTCCCCCGGCCTCGCCCCGACTGATGTGGGACAGCTCACCGATGATCATCTCGTCACCGCGCTCACAATGAGATAGGGAGGCGACCAGATTGCCCATGGTGCCGCTACTGACGATGACGGCGTCCTCTTTGCCGAGCATGTGCGCCGCCATCTCTTGCAGCCGGTTGGCAGACGGGTCTTCACCTGACACGTCGTCGCCCATCTCGGCCTCGAAAATGGCCTGTCGCATCTCAGGAGATGGCAGGGTCGCTGTGTCGCTATTGAAGTTTATCATCGCATCTCGATTCTCTATGTTATCGGCCCGTGTCGGGCCCGCACAATTCTAGCAACACCGCTTGTCAAACGCCACAGCGTAACCTAATATGGAATCAACCCCCGTTCAGACCGCTCAGCCATTGCCAGCGGACCCCTATACCATGCGACAGACGGCCATCGGCTTCAAGAGCAAAGGACTCTCGCTCGAGGGCGTCCTGGCGTTCCCGAACGACATCCCAGGACCGCATCCGGCGTTGCTGGTGTGCCATCCCCACCCCCTGTTCGGCGGTGATATGGAGAGCCCTGTTGTAACCGCGATATGCGGTGCCGCCGGAGCCGAGGGCATAGCCTCTCTTCGCTTCAACTTCCGAGGGGTCGGCGATAGCGAGGGTGAGTTCGCTAACGGTGATGGCGAACAAGAGGACCTGAAATCGGCACTGAACGTCCTGAGGCGATGGCCCGGGATCGACGGGAAACGAATCGCCGTGGCCGGGTACTCGTTTGGAGCATCGGTAGTCCTGGACGGTCTCAAGCACTGCAAAACCGCTAAGTGCTTCGCGCTGGTGGCGCCGACCATCTCGTCTGCGAAGAGCGAGACGGCCGGCCGGGACCGTCGGCCACGCCTGTTCGTCGTGGGTCAAAGGGATGGACTGGTACCATCGGTGGAGCTACAACGAGTACTGGACGATATGAAGTCTCCGGCACAACTTTTCGAGGTGCGCGAGGCCGACCACGGCCTGGCCGGGTCCGAGAACATCGTAGCCAGAAGAGTGGCAGAATTTATTAGTCAGGGCCTCACGTAGGAGGCATTGTGGTTGACACAAACCGAATCCACGATCGCTTGAATGCGTTTCTTGAAGAGGTTCGCCGCTTGGCGGTCGAGTATTACAAGATCACCGGAAAACCTCTCGGTGTTACTGGCGAAATAGCAGAGTATGAAGCCTCTCGACTGCTCAACCTCACGCTGGCCGGGCCTAGAGAAAGCGGCTACGACGCAACACGGTCTGGAAACACAGCTCGACGTAAAGTACAGAAAAAGGGAAGGAGATTCGCTGAAAAAAAGCCGAACCCTGGGGCACGTGTTGGCAAGATTGATTTGACCAAGAGTGGGATTCGGTAGTTCTTGTGCTGATGAACGAGGATTTCCACACAACAGAGATATACGAGGCCGATCGCGGACCCGTCGAGACGGCGCTGAAGAAACCAGGGTCAAAGGCCCGGAACGATCGGGGCCAGATGTCTATCAGCCAGTTTAAGAGACTCGCAGGACAACCGGTTTGGCGGAAGCCCTCGACTTCCGACTGATCGCTGTAGGGGCCGTTCGCGAACGGTCCCCTACACGGTGTATGAGCAACGAACCATTAAAAGGAGCATACGGTGGCTGAGACACGAAAAGAGCGGGATTCGATGGGAGAATTCGAGGTCCCGGGAGACGCGTACTACGGCGCTCAAACGATGCGGGCAGTGGTGAATTTCCCGATCAGTAACCTTCGTTTTCCGAGGTCATTTATTCAAGCCCTGGCGCACATCAAACTGGCCGCGGCGCAGACAAATCTCGACCTTGGACTGCTGGACCCGGAGATATCAAAAGCGATCGTGACCGCCGCCCAGGAGGTGGCCGACGGGAAGCTCGACGACCAGTTCGTCGTCGATATTTTTCAGACGGGTTCCGGCACGTCGACCAACATGAACGCCAACGAGGTCATATCCAACCGGGCCATCGAGATCATGGGCGGCAAGATCGGGTCGCGCTCCCCCGTCCATCCCAACGATCACGTAAACCTCGGACAGTCGTCCAACGACGTCATCCCGACGGCCATTCACGTCTCCGGACTCAAATCGATCCGCGAGGACCTGGTGCCCGCGCTGAAGGGGCTACAGGCGGAGCTCGAAAAGAAGAGCCGAGAGTTCATGGGGGTAATCAAGACCGGGCGGACGCACCTTCAGGACGCCACTCCGATATGGCTTGGTCAAGAGTTTCAGGGCTACGCCGGACAGATCGAGCGCGCCGTCAGCCGTGTCGAGCACGCTGCGGATGAGCTTTCGGAGGTGGCCCTGGGCGGCACGGCGGTCGGTACGGGCGTGAATACGCACCCCGAGTTCGCGGAGCGCGTATGCGCGAAGCTCTCCGATGCTCTGGGGGTCCAGGTCCGCGAGACGGACAACCACTTCCAGGCACAGAGCACGCTAGACGCCAGCGTCGAGGCCAGCGGCTCACTAAAGACCGTCGCCGTGAGCCTCATGAAGATAGCCAACGACCTCCGATGGCTGGGGTCCGGGCCCCGTGGAGGCATCGGGGAGATCGAGCTGCCCGAGGTGCAGCCCGGGAGCTCTATAATGCCAGGCAAGGTGAACCCGGTGATACCGGAGTCCGTGTGCCAGGTTGCGGCCCAAGTGATCGGCAATGACGCCACCGTAGCCGTTGCGGGTCAATCGGGCAACTTCGAGATCAACGTGATGATGCCGGTGACGGCCTACAACCTCCTTCAGTCCATAAGCCTTCTGGCGGCGGCCTCTCGTAACCTTTCGAGCCAGTGCGTCAGCGGTCTGACCGCGACCGGCAAGGGGCCCGAGATGGTCGAGCGGGGTCTGGCCATCGTCACGACGCTGGTCCCGCACATCGGCTACGACGCCTCGGCCGCTATAGCAAAGAAGGCCCAGAGCACGGGCAAGACGGTGAAGGAGGTGGCCGTCGAAGAGACGGACCTGTCCGCCGAAGAGCTGGACGCCATCCTCGACCCTACCACCATGACGGAACCTGGCCTGGGAGGCGTGTCTCTGGGCTAGTCCGGCGGGCCTCCCCGTGTGATGCGCCGGGCCACAATCTCCCGCTCTCCTTCAACGGAGTCGACGAGGCCGTCGAGCCGGGCGTCCAAGAGCTCCAACAGCAACTCCCCGATCATCGGCCCCTGAGAAACGCCCATGGCGATCAGGTCGTCGCCGTTCAAGGACGGTCGCACGTGCCGGAGCCTCGTGAGGTAGTCGGCGAGGTTTTCGGCAGCCTCCGGCGCCGCCGCGAGGGCGCAGACGGAAATTGCTGCTTCGTGGCGGCCGTGAAGCAGCGCGTAGACCCGGCTTGGAGGCAGAGGCCGACCCAGTTCGCCAATCGTATCTCTGACGGCCACCGTGTCGGATGCGACCCGCGACCACTCAGTCCCGAGATTAAGCCGTCGAGCGACTGCGCTCAGATCGGTCGCGGGAACCGAGTAGATCAGACTGGCCAGCAGGAGAAGATCGCGAGAGGCGTCCGCACGGTCCGTGGCATCAGCAATCTCGGGAGTCATGCTGAGTGGGGGATGGACCGCTGTCAGCAGTCCGAGCCCTTCGGCGAGTCGGAGAATGGCGACCGCCCGCTGCTCTTGAAAGACCAGCTCGATCTCGTGCCGGACCCGGTCCCCGGAGACATTTTCGAGGAAGCGCAGCCCGTCCCGCATCAAGCGTTTGGTATCGGACTCGAGCGTGAAGTCGAGCCGTCCGGAGAACCGGACGGCCCTGAATAGACGTGTCGGATCGTCCTGGAAGCTCAGCGGATGGAGGACCTTTATCAGGCGTCGCTTCAGATCCCCGGCGGCGTCGAATGGGTCGCTGAGCTCTCCCCAATCGCCGGGGTTTAGCGACACGGCCATGGCGTTTATTGAGAAATCCCGACGGGCAAGGTCGTCGTCGAGGGACCCGGGCTCGACGGTCGGCAGCGCACCGGGCCGTGCGTCGGAT
>JAQBTI010000133.1 GCA_027624995.1 Chloroflexota bacterium | reverse complement strand
TGTCAGTCCTTTCATGACTGACATTTTCCCTTAACGCTTAGCTACTGACAGAATCGTATGACATCGACACACCCTCACCTCAATCCTCTCCCGAAATGGGAGAGGAGGTTTCCCGCCCCCCTTATGCGACGGGCTGGGCCGTGCGCCCCTACACGGACCACCGCCCTCCCTTCAGGGTGACAGGAATGCCTATCACTTCTACCCAGACCCACTTGGTATGACGGGCAGTGTCAGGTGGGACGGGCGTGACGTGTCGTGGTAGACCGTCTGGTCAGCGATGGCGATCTCGGCGTCCATGCCCGGGGCGTGCCCGGTGTTCAGGTTCCTGTCGAAGCGTGGGAAGTTGCTGCTGGAGACCTCCAGCCGGATCCGGTGTCCCTTCTTGAATAGATTGCTTGTCTCCCAGATGTCTACCTTGAACTCGTAGACTCTACCTGGCTCCATGAGTTCCGGATTGACTATCGAGTCACGGAACCGCGCACGGAGGAGGCCCTCGGACAGGATGGTAGCCCGGCCGTCGGGATGAACGTCCACCAGCGTGCCGGTGAAGTCCGTGTCCGGCGCGGTCGAGGATGCGTGGATGGTCAGGGAGATCGGCCCAGTCACTTCGATCTCCTCCTCAAGGGGGGCCGTGGAGTAGACGAGCACGTCGTCACGGCGCTCGACCATTCGGCGGTCGAGCGGACCGCTGTTTTCCAGTAGCATGTATGGGCCGCCGACGGACGGCACCGGTCGTTCGGGGTCGTAACTGTATCTGTCGGGCGACTCGTCGCCGGGGGCCTCCTGGCTCAGGACTCCCTCGCCGTAGAGGGAGTTCGCCGGTCCGCTCCCGCGCAGGTAGAACTTCGTGTACTGCGTCTGTGGTAACGGCCACTCATCCGCCGTCCTCCAGGCATTGGCGCCCATGACGAAGACGCGGACTGCAGGCTCATCGTCGATACCGTTATCGATGCCGCGCAGCCTCTGGTCGTACCACCGAATCTGCTCCTCGATATGGTCGACGGCCGCTTCCGCACCGAATTCGACGTCTCCGAAGGGCTCGGCCGAGCCGATGTTAGAGTGGCTCCACGGCCCAACCAAGAGCTTGGTATGCCGCCGGGCCTCGTCGGTACCCGCCCCGGCCCGCCACCCAGTGAACTGCTTGAAGCCCTCGTGGACCAGGTTGTCGTACCAGCCGGTGATGAAGTAGGCGGGCACGGCAGCCTCACCATACCTGCCCCTTAGTCCGTACGAGTTCCAGAACTCGTCGAACGTGGAGTGCCGGATGGCCTCCCTGAAGAAGGGCAGGTCGACGATGTCGTCGAGGGCTGAGACGAGGGGTAAGCTGCGCCACAGCTCGGGCCAGTCTACGAATGCGGTCGAGCCGCGCTTCATGGTCTTGCCCGCCATGTTCATGAAGTACATGGCCACGTGGAGTTGAAGTGCGCCGTCGACGTAGAAGTGGCCGAAGTTGTCCTGTTGCGAAGCGATGGGAGCGATGCCCTTCAGATACGGGCTGCGCTGAAGCGCCGGTAGGGTCTGGGTGAAGCCCACATAAGACACTCCGAAGGTCCCTACGTTCCCATCGCACCACGGCTGGGACCCCATCCACTGGTGGGTGTCAAAACCGTCGTCTTCCTCGTGAACATACGGTTCCCAGGCGCCCTCGGAGTCGTGGCGGCCTCGGCAGTCCTGCATAACCACGGCGTAGCCTGCATCGACGAACCGCTTTGTCCACGCTGTGTACCGCCCGTCCTGTTTGTGGTAGATGGTGCGGATCACAAGGGCAGGGAACGGCCCACCTTCCGGCGGCAGGTAGACGTCGGACGCCAGCGAAACACCGTCCCTCATCGGGACTTTCACGTCCATCTGGATTCGCATCGGCTGGCTGGTCATATTCTGTGTGCCCTTTCCGCGCCCGGACACCCCAGTCAAGGCTGACCGGTGTTAATTCGCAGATCGACGCCATACTGGATGCCTGACACATCGCAGGCCATGAGAATGATTCGCTCAACCTGCTTTCGACTAACGTTGGTGCCGATCCAATACCCGGATTCAAGGTGGTACGACTGTTCTTGGACCAGATCGGGTCGATCCGGATACAGTTCGTTCCGGTCGCGAGCCACGTAACGTCGCGTTCGCCCATGTCGCGGTAGCGAGACGAACCTCTCCAGGAAAGACGAGTCGCGTTCTGCCAGAGAATTCATAACTGAGATCAGTAGATGGCGCGCGTTCCGACACGGCGAGAACCGTCCGTCCAGGGCGAATCCAATGGCTGAAGGCACGCTACCCGTCGTCCGCTTGTAAGAATCGACTCCAGAGGTTCGAGGAGATAACTTGGGTGGCGATGGAACCGGAGAGGTGGCACGAAGTTGGATGTTTTCCGTCAAGAAGCGAGCAACCGTGTCGAGATCAGGCTTGTAGCCGCACAGGCTCTCGACACGATCAGCGAGTAGCTCTAGCAGAAGATCATCCTCCTCTTCCATCAGTTTGGTCCAAGCTTGAGGAAGTGCGTCACGAATCTGGCGACCACGAGCGACATCTTGGTAATCGCTCCGAGCGGCAGTGAGGGCTTCGCCGGAACTAACGGCGTCGTACATGAGGTAGCGTTCAAGACGACTGATGGACTCCTCGACCTCGCGCTCGACGAGGTCAAGCCTATAAACTCGGCGCTCACCGTAGTCACCAGCCTCGGCGGGTAGAAAGAAGCTCCACTCTTGACCGTCTGTCAGGATCGCGAGCGGTACACCCTTGTGGAATGCGTATTCGAACAGTTGGCGCTCGGCGCCGTCTCCCTTGCCGACCTGCTTCACCTCGATAAAGACCACCGGCTTGTCCGCGGGATGGCAGAGTGCGAAATCCACGCGACGGCCTTCTAGAGCGTACTCAGGGGAAACGACGTTGGGGTTGTATATGGCCCAGCCAAGAGAGCCTAGCAGTCTCAGGACGATGCCTTGTGAGACGGCCGCTTCATTCTGGAAGCGTCCCGCCCTCAGGCCTTCTCTGATCTCTTCAACGTCCCGTTTTACGCTCACGAGTCAGGATCCGGCTTTCGATTGTTGTGTCGCGTTGCACGACGGCATCATCACGCTAGTGCCGATTCTACGGATATGACTTCTAAGACGCAAGAAAGCCGGGGCCATAGTCCGTCGCATCTGACTTGCCAAGATCGTCCTGAGAAAGGAACGGTCAGTTTACCCCGGCGGCTTTAGATTCCTCTGTCGCTCCGCTCTGTCGGAATCATACATGTCGGTTGCCACCGACACCCTGAAAGATGAAAAGTGGACCCCGCCCCAGACCCTCTTTTTCATAGGAATGACAGGTCGGCCTACCTTCGGCGGAACGTGCCACGACATGTCACAGATCAAGGTACCAGAGCAACATCACCTCGTTCGGTAGCTCTGCATACACGCCCGGATGGATGCCCCTCAACTCGCACCCTTGGCGAGCGTAGAACCTGCAGGCCGCAACGTTAATGTTCTGAGTCTCGATCTTGAGGCGCTGACAGTTCCTATCCCGAGCCCACGAGGCCGCTCGCGCGAGCAGCTTCGAACCGACGCCTCCTCGACGATAATTCGGGTCAACCCGAATGTCCCACAGGCACGCCAGGTCGTCGCGGCCCTCGAGCATATGGACGCCCGGTGTCTTCCAGGCGACCACGGCGCCGCCCACACGACGCTCCCCGTCGAAAGCGGACAGGACTCCCCAGTTCGAGATGTTCCCGTGACGTCTTGCCCATCGGGTCGGTCCTTCACCCTCAATCTGGTCATAGTCGTACGTATAAGGCTCCTCGATTGTTCTTTCGGTTACGCGCCATCCGCCGAGGCCACGATCAACCGACTCGAACCGCAGCTCGGACTCGACCCGAAAGGCGACCGATACCTCGCCGTATTGCGACAACGCGCTGAGTGACTCTTCAACGACCTCGATGCCGTGTAGTCCCTAACCCTGACGCCGGTCCCAGTTGTGTTCGGTCTCGCTCATGGGAGAGTCGAGGCGAGCCCTCCACCTGTCATCTGTCGTGTACTTTCCCAACGCCTTTGCCATCTCTCGCATGTGCGTGGCCTTGCAGCCACAACAGCCACCTATGTAGTTGACACCCATCTCTCTGGCCCGCGTCGCAAACTCACCGAGTTCGTAGCGGGTGATCTGCGTCGGCTCCAGCCGGTCGGGAAAGGAGGGTAGACCGGTGAACCAGGGCGTCTGGTCGGTGCAACGGAAGGCCACCGGCTGCGCGGCCAGGTAGCCGTCGAAGGCTCCCCGCATCTCCTCGATGTGAGGGTACATATGCTCGGGGTCGTTCATGCAGTTGAGCCCCAGGATCTCGGCACCGGCGTCGTTGAGCCTACGAGCGCATTCGGCGGCCGTGAAACCGTCATCAGAGACGTTATTGGCCCGGAAGGACATGGTTATCATCGCCGGCAGGCTCGTGTGCCTCTTGATCCGGTCGAGACAGAGCATTGCTTCGCCTAGACTGAAGAAGAGCTCGCCGATAAAGAAGTCGACGCCCGACTGGGCTTCGATCTGCTCGTCGAACATGTCGGCCACCAGCCGCTCGGAGTCGGCGTCGTCGGGCTTCCACTTCCAAGTCGTACTGAGGTCACCGGCGACCAGGAGCTCGTCGCCGGCAACCTCTCGCGCGATCCGAGTTGCGGCCTGGTTGATCTCGACCGTACGGTCGGCGTATCCGACGGTCGCAAGCTTCTCCCGGCTGCCGTAGAAGGCCATGACCTGGAGCACCTCGGAGCCCGCGTTCCGCATCTCACGGTGCAGCTCGGCGATGGCCTCGGGATGGGTGACGGCGAGCTCCGGCGTGAACGCCCCGGTCACGACGTATCCCCGCTGCTCGAGCTCGACGATGTATCCTCCGTCGCCCAGCACGACTCCGTCGGCCAGGCGCTCCAAGATTCCCTTTGCCACCGGTGTTCCTCCAACAGTTGGTGCTGAACAATCTACGCCGGTGCAACGGCGAACACAAGGTCGGTCTGTCGGGGCCTGGTCCGCGGACGCCGTGGTTCGACAGACTCACCACGACGGAGTCTTCTCGGTTCGCAGTAAGGGCAGCATTGGTCTGGCCGTGCGCGATGGTGTACTCTGGCCGCTACTTCGAGACAGGCAGGTGTGGTGATGAAAGACAGGGCCGGACTGGTCATCATCGGGGCGGGCATCGTCGGCTGTGGGGTCGCCTACTTCCTGAGCCAGAGGGGCTGGAAAGACATCGTGGTCGTCGAGCAGGGGCCGCTGTTCGAGACGGGCGGCTCGACCACCCACGCGCCCGGACTGGTCTTTCAGATCAACCCGTCCAGAGCGATGGCAGAGTTCGCCAAGCAGACGGTCGAGCTCTACTCGTCGCTGGAGCTCGACGGAGAGCCTTGCTGGACGCCTGTCGGAAGCCTCGAGGTCGCCTGGACGCCGGAGCGGCTGGAGGACCTCCGTCGCAAGGTGGGCGTTGCCAAGACCTGGGGTATCGAGGCCGAGGTCATTAGTACCCAGGCGTCGCAGGGACACCTGCCGTTTCTGAGCGATCGGATTCACGGGTCGATGTGGACCCCGACCGACGGGCTGGCCAAGGCCCCGATGGCCTGCGAGGCGATGTCCCGAGTGTCGCAGCGGAACGGGACCAGCTTCCACGCCCACACGACGGTCACGGGAATCGAGGTCGAGAACGGTCGGGTCCGGGCCGTCCAGACCGACAAGGGCAGGATCGAGACCGAAATGGTGCTGGCGGCCGGCGGCATCTGGGGGCCGCGACTCGGCCGGATGGCGGGCGTTGACATCCCCCTGCATCCGATGCAGCACCTGCTGGCGTGGACCGCGCCGCTGCCGGAGTTGCGTGGCGAGACCGCCGAGGCCACGCATCCCATCCTGCGCCACCAGGACGAGGCCATGTACTTCCGCCAGCGCGGCGAAGGCTATGCTATCGGCTCCTACCAGCATGAGCCGCTCCTCACCGAGGCCGACGACATCCTGTCCCACGGCGACGCTCCGAGAATGCCGTCGATCAGGCAGTGGACCCCGGAGCATTTCGAGCGGGCCCTGGAGGTGACCGCGGAGGTCCTCCCGACGCTGAAGGGCGTCGAGCTGACGGACAAGTACAACGGGATGTTCTCGTTCACGGCCGACACCTTCCCGGTGCTTGGCGAGTCGCCCGACGTCAAGGGGTTCTGGTCGGCGCAGGCCGTCTGGATCACCCACGCGGGCGGGGTTGCCAAGACGATGGCCGAGTGGATGGACACCGGATACCCGAGCATGGACATGCGTGAGTCCGACATTGCCCGATTTCATCCTCATGCCACGTCTCGCTCGTACGTCCGGGCCAGGGCAGCGCAGCAGTATCGGGAGATCTACGACATCAAGCACCCGCTCCAGCAGATGCTAGACCCGCGGGGGGTGCGCCTGACCCCGTTCAACGCGAGGCAGAAG
>JAQBTI010000132.1 GCA_027624995.1 Chloroflexota bacterium | reverse complement strand
TGGACAGGTGCCCCAAAACGACGTCCGAGTGCCGCACGAGCCCAGCGCCCAAACTGGCCCCAGCCGCTGCCGGACACCAGGTCGCATGCTACAACCACATCAGCCACCCGGTGACGCGCTAGCCGACATCGCCAAGTCCGCGATTAGGGTCTCGAAAGCGGTCCGCTCATCTATCGGCAGGGTCTTGACGGTGAGATCGAACTCCACCAACTTGCCATGGACCTCGGCCAGCTGTTCAAAGGTAAACCGCGACTCCTGGTCCAGTGTCTTTTTCAAGGGGTAGCCGGACAAAGATAGCCTGCCCCCTACCTGATTCCCGGCGACACCCTGGGCCCTGAGGTCTTTCGCTAACAAGATCAGTCTGACCTGGCGAGCCAGCATGGCAAGCAGATGTGGGACCGTCCGACCGGAGTCCATCAGACTCTGTGTCATCTGGATCGCGGGACCCGCGCGGCCTTCGATCACGGCGTCTACAGCCGCGAAGATGTTGGCTTCACGAACATCAGCGACCGTCTCCCGCACGTCAGCATCGCTGATCACCGAGCCGTGGCGCAGAAGTGAAAGCCTCTCGAGTTCATTGTCGATCGCTCTGAGGTTACCTCCGATATTTTCGGAAAGGGTCTGCGCAGCTCGTGGCTCGATCTGAGCTCCGTGATCGGCAGCCCTGGCACGTATCCACTGAGTAAGGGCCCCGCCGGCAGGAACGGGGAAGGACCGAACGTCTGCGAGATGTCGGATCGACGCAAGAAGCGGGTTCGACTGGAGCAAACGTCCGTCGACGAAGACCAACTCGGTACTCTCGGGCATGTCAGGGAGATACTGCGCCAGTGCCTCCCACTCGCCAAGGCCTGGCTTCCCTCCCCTTCCGGAGCGCCGGGATCCGGGCTTAGACTCAAACAAGCCGAGCAGGCCCTCGACCACCACCATCCGTCGCTCGGCCAGGAACGGGACCGTACTACACGTAGACGTCAGTTCTCCGAACCCCACGCCGGAGCCGGTGAAGGTCTTTATGTTCACGTCCCGGAGCTCCTCGGCGCCGACCGCTTCCTTCATGGGTGAGAGGGTCTCGCTGATCGAGAACTCGTCGTCGCCGTAGAGTATGTGGATCATTCGCTCTGTTCCCCGTACTTGGGCAGCGGGTATAATGTGGGTAAAACTGGCCCAAGGGGGGCCTCTGTGCTAAGAGGGATATTTCTTCTAATTAGATCGCCGGGACTACTGCGTCTGATCCCCAGGCTAATGTTCGACGGTCGAGTGCCGATGGGAGCGAAGCTTTTCGTGGTGGGCGCAATCGTCTACCTGGTCTCGCCCATCGATCTCCTGCCCGACATGTTACCAATCCGTGGCAGATTAGACGATATCCTGGTGCTCCTGATTTCCGCCGCGTCGTTCCTGGGGGCAACTCCAAAAGAGGTGCTGGACGAGCGCAATGGAGATGGAAAGCAGGGCCCGGAGGGCCACGTCATCGAGGGCACGTACCGTGTCGAGGACGACGACGAACCAGAAGAGTAAGCGACACTCGACAGCGCCTGATCCCCCACCAAATATTGGCGACAGAGGATGAGAAGCTTGCCCTTCCTGACGCCCGCCGTGAGACAGTTCGACACGCCACCAATCAGGAATTTAGGCGCCGGATGTGAGTAGCAATTGGAAGTAGGCATCGTCGGTCTTCCCCAGAGCGGCAAGACCACTGTATTCAACGCCCTGACGCGGGGCACGGCGATAGTATCCTCCTACGCCTCCGACGGTAAACCCAACGTCGGCGTGGCCAAAGTGTCCGATCGCCGCTTGACCGCCCTGGCCGAGTTTTTCAAGTCCGAACGCACGGTCATGAGCGAGGTCACGTATTTCGATCTGCCCGCCCGCCCAGGGTCCGACGATGGAGCGGGGATTTCAGGCGCACGCCTCACGCATCTGCAGCGCGCGGCGGCCCTTGTCCTGACAGTCCGTGCCTTCGAGAACCCGTCGGTCCCGCTGCCGCCGCGAGGCGTCGATCCATTGCGCGACGCGCGGGCGTTACGAGACGAACTCACCCTCGCCGATCTCGAAGTGTTGGAGCGTCGCCGTACGCGCCTGGAGGAAGGCCTCAAAGGGGCAAAGTCGTCGGAGAGAGAGGGTCTGATCAGAGAGCGGGAGATTGTCGAGGGAGTCAGGGCTGACCTCGAAGACGGCACGCTTGTCAGGGACCAGAACCTCAGCACAGACGCGGAGAGGGCGCTTTCGGGCTTCAAGCTCTTGACCGCCAAGCCGGTTGTCGTGGTGGCGAACGTCGGCGAGGACGGCATGGCAGAGATGGCGTCTCTGGAAGAAAGCCTGCAGTCGGAGCTGTCGGTGCGGACGGCCGCCTTATGCGGCCAACTGGAGATGGAGTTGGCCCAAATGGACGCCGTGGACGAGGTGGAGTTCCGTGCATCTATGGGCCTGGGAGGGTCAGGACTCGACCGTATGATCACCTTGACCCACGAGGTGCTCGATCTGATCACATTTTTCTCGGCCAGTGACCAGGAGGCCAGGTCGTGGACCATGACCAGAGGTTCCACCGCGCTTAACTTCGCGGAAATGATTCACTCCGACATCGCAAAGGGGTTTATCCGCGCAGAGACCGTCGGACTCGAGGACCTATTGCGGTGTGGCAGCATCGCCGAGTCCCGCAAACAGGGGTTGCTACGCCAGGAGGGCAAGGGCTACCTCGTGAAAGAAGGCGATGTCCTCAAAGTACTTTTCAATGTCTGATGGGGACCCTCAGCTCGGCCCTCTTCCATCAGGTGGGGAGCCGAGAACAATGGGACTTTACGTCCACATCCCCTTCTGCGAGACGAAGTGCCCTTACTGCGACTTCAACACCTACGAAAAGATCGAACAACTCATCCCGCCATACGTGGACGCGCTAGCGAGAGAAATTTCCCTCTGGTCCGGATTGCTGGACCGCCCGATCGTCGATACGGTGTTCTTTGGCGGAGGGACACCGTCATACCTTCCGAAGGAGAACATCGAGCGGCTGATGGCAACGATCAGGTCTGGCTTCGACGTAACATCCTCAGCTGAGGTGACACTGGAGGCCAACCCGGGCGACCTCACGCCGGGCAAGCTGGAGAAACTCAGAGAGTCAGGAATCAACCGGCTGAGCATCGGCGTGCAGAGCCTCAGCGACCGGCTGCTGAAAATGCTTGGCCGCCGTCATGATACGGAACAGGCCATCGACGCCTTCGAGATGGCCGTCGAAGCGGGATTCCAAAACGCGAGCCTAGACCTGATGTACGGACTCCCCCATCAGGGCATCGGCGACTGGAACGAGACGCTCCACCGAGCGGTGGAACTCGGACCGCCTCACCTCTCCGTGTACTGTCTGACCATCGAAGAGAACACTCCCATGGCGCAGTCGGTCGAGTCCGGAAGCCTGCCCTCTCCCGATCCGGACCTGGCGGCAGACATGTACGAGGGCGCCGAAAGCGTCATGTCGGCCGCCGGATATGGGCACTACGAGATCTCCAACTGGTCGCGACCGGGATTCGAGAGCCGGCACAATATGAGATACTGGCGCAATCTGCCGTACCTCGGCGTCGGTCCGGGGGCTCACTCGTACTTGCAAGGACACAGGTTCGCGAACCTGCGGTCGCCGAGGACGTACATCGAACGGATGGGGGAGGCGTCCTCGCGGTCTGGCATCGACAGTCAGTCGGGGCCCATGGCGATCAAAAGCGTCCCGGTGGTTGAGCACTTTGAGGAGATCGGGCAAGACCTCGAGATGTCGGAGACCTTGATGATGGGGCTCCGGCTGGACGAGGGGATTGTCAACCAGGATTTTGCCGACCGCTTCGGCCGATCACTGTCTGAGAAATACGGACCCACCATTGCCGACCTCGATTCCCTGGGCCTGCTCGACTCGACGGGCGGCAGGATCAGGCTGACGCCGAGAGGGCGCCTGCTAGGCAACGAGGTCTTCGGACGCTTTGTTCATCCTGCCGACCACGTGGAAGCGAGAGCATAGCCATGGACGCTGCGGTACTGTATGAAGCCAACACACCGCTCAAGATCGAAGACGTCGAGATCGGCGAGCCGGGCCCACGCGAGGTACTGGTCGATCTCAAGGCCAGCGGGGTCTGCCAATCGGACTGGCACGTCGTCAAGGGCGAGTGGAATAACTGCCTCTTCCTTCGATTCTAGGACACGAAGGCGCCGGTATTGTCGAGGCCGCCGGCCCGAGCGTGGCCAATCTCAAACGAGGAGACCACGTTGTGCTGTCCTGGAGGCCGAGTTGTGGGGTCTGCGAGAGGTGCCAGAGCGGTTGGCCCAACATTTGCGATAATGGCCCTGCCATAAATGCTCGGACGGTGGTGACGAGCACTGCGCCCGTCGGCCGAATGGCGGCACTAGGTGCCTTTTCCGAGGCCACGATCGTGCCCGAAGGTTGCCGCGGTTCGCGTCGAAAAAGACATACCGTTCGAGCAGGCGGCGCTTGTCGGATGCGGTGTGGCCACCGGCGTGGGAGCGGTCATCAACACCGCCAAGGTTCAGCCGTGCACGACGGTGGCGGTGTTCGGCGCGGGGGGCGTGGGCCTGAACTGCATTCAGGGCGCCTCCATCTCCAGCGCCTCAATCATCATCGCAGTCGACCTGCTGGACAGCAAGCTGGAGCTGGCCCGCGAGTTCGGCGCCACTCACACGATCAACGCATCAGACGGCAATGTGGTCGAAGCGAATAAAGGCGCTCACGGACGGCGAAGGCGTTCACTATGCGTTCGAATCGATCGGACTAGCCGCTGAGCCGTTCGTCCTGAGCGTGCTGTGCACCAGGCCGCGCGGCCTGACCTTCTGGGTCGGGCATGCTCTGATGGACACGCCGGTAACCATCGACGCCACGGACCTGATACAAGAGAAGATCGTGATGGGGTCTATGTACGGGAGCTCGCGGCCCCACGTCGACTTCCCTCGATATCTGGACCTCTACCGTGCCGGAAAGCTGAAGCTCGACAAGCTCGTCTCGAAGCGGTTCAGCCTGAGTGAGGTGAACGATGCCTTCGACGCACTTGGAAGAGGCGAGGTGGCAAGAAGCGTGCCGGTACTTGACTAGGGATACACGCGAGCCAAGGGAGATTGTGTGAAGGAACGCAACTAAGCTTGTGGGTGTCATGAGTTAGAGTTGGGGACAGCGTGCATGGAAGGAGTGCATCAATGGCAGACCTATTTGAGCAGTTTGTCTCAGACTATCTGACTGAAAACGGCTACCTGACGAAACTGAATGTGGGCTACTGTAAAGCTGATGGCAAGGGGTCTAATTCGGACATCGACGTGCTTGCCATGCATGGAAAGAACCAAGATGTGATTGTTGGGGACTGCAAATCCTGGCAAGGCGGGTTCTCGGGTGACTGGATATTGGAATCCTCTACAGCGGGTGCTGAACGGGAGCGCGGATACTTCAAGCCAGTATTTCGAGAGGAGTGCGCACAGGGGTTAAAGAAAAGGGTGAATGAGGAGTTCGGAGTATCCGACTTCGTCTATAAGATTTTCTGCGCCCGCCGTTTCGGAGGTTTTGAGAGGCTGACGGGCGAACGCACGGTCGCGGGCAATCCGATCGAGGTCGTGACGCTTCAGGACATCGTGACCCAGACGGTCCAGAGGGTCAAGGCCAAACCCAACCAATCGGTCGAGCCCACGACCTTGGGACGAATGGTCCAGTTGTTGCTGGCGGCTGACGTTCGGCTTGAGATTCGGTCAACAGGATGAGGGGACGTGGCGCCGGACCACGCACCCCACGGTCTAGGACGTAGGCTATGAGACAGTTCAGGCTCACGCTTGTCTTTGCCGTGGCAAGCTCCGTGATCGTCAGCATCGCCACGATCATGGTGAGCCGCTCTACTCGCGACCTTACCACGGTGGCGATCATGGCCGGCCTGTTTGCAGGCCTCGTCGGAGTTATCTTGCTGTCGGACGTGATTATCTCCCGGTCCAACCAAAGGCAACGAGTCCGGGAGATCGAGGCAACTCGGCTGGCCTATCTCCAGGAGTCGCGGCAACGCATTGTGACGGCGCAAGAGACACTTAGGCGGGAGATAGCTCAGCAGCTTCACGGATCGGTGCAAAACAGGCTTATTTTCCTCGTCCTGAAGTTAAAGGAGCTTCAAAAGGCAGCGCCGCCGGGGGATCTTTCGTCGGGCCTTGCTGAGTTGACCGCGCAGTTCGAAGAGCTGCTGGAGAACGAGATCCGGTCCATCAGCCACCAGCTCTATCCCTACATTCTTCGTAGGGGTCTGATTCCTGCGCTTCAGTCGCTCGGCGACCGCTTCGAGGAGGCTATGGAGGTCGATCTCGAATTCGACCGTGAGCTGATGCAGCGCGAGCGGACCAACCCCGGCGCCATTCCAGAAGTGGTGCGGCTGGCCGGATACCGGATCGCCGAAGAGGCG
>JAQBTI010000131.1 GCA_027624995.1 Chloroflexota bacterium | reverse complement strand
GTATGTTGGGGGCGGCAGGTTCGGTAGTGTTGCATACTGACCTGAATAACCCTCCCGATCAAGCTCGAAGCTGTACCGACTTCACAGGGGCTGCATCTTAAGGACACGTGAGATCCACGCTTGGCGTATTCAATTACCCAGGGCTGCCGCGGATGCAAGAGGGCCATGGAGCTCGCGGTTTGGGTACAGAAAATCAGACGGCAACTCGCGGTCGAGGTCGTAAACGTGTCAATTACTTCCTGGCCCGATTACGCGCGCCTATTCGCCGTCCCCGCTTACCTTTACGACGAACACCGTACACTGTTTCTGGGTAACTCCGGCAAAAATGAGCTCTGGACCTGGCTGGCCCGACTGGAGGCTTGATTTGTTGTCGAAGCGGACCCGGAATCGCGCTGGGACTCCAGATGCCTGCAGGGTCGACGACGGGGCCGAGAAGATTGGCTTGCTGGGCAACTTCCCTAGGCGTTCACGGGACATCGGTCTGATTCTGGAGGCAAGAGAGATAGCGAGTGAGTATGGAATCTGAGACTGTCCTGGCATGTGACGTCGGTGGGACCAATCTGCGCGCGGCTCTCGTTCGGGCCGACGGAGAGGTACTCGATAAGCGGTCCAGGCCGACGCCCCCCGACGACCCTCAGGCGCTCACGCTCATGATGCGGGAGGTGCTGGCAACAGGCGCGGAGGTTTCGGCCGCCGTTGTCGGCATGCCAGGCCCCGTCGACTACCTGAAGGGGGAGGTCCTTGATCTTCCCAACCTGCCGCGATGGAAGGGACACGTTACCGCGGCCCGAATGAGCGACGAGGTCGGCCTGCCCGTGCTGCTCGCGAATGACGCCGATCTGGCGACGCTCGGCGAGCATCGGTTCGGGGCCGGCAAGGGTTTTAGAGACATGGTTTACATCACGTCGAGCACTGGTGTTGGCGCAGGCGTAATCCTGGGAAATCGGCTGGTCCACGGCGCCTGGTCGCTGGCGGAGATCGGGCATACGATCATCGACCGCGCTACGCTCGAAACGGTCGAACGGCTCGGCTCCGGCACGGCTCTGAGGCGGCTGTCCGGAGAAGAGGCTTCTTTCGTCGCCTCGCGCGCCGAGTCTGGAGATCAGGACGCAGCACGACAGTTCGCCGCCGTTGCGGAGGACTTCGCTATCGGCGTTTTCAACATGGTGCACTGCTTCTCGCCTGAGGTCGTCGTGGTTGGCGGTGGTATGTCTCAGGCCGGTGATCTCCTACTAGGTCCGGTCCGCAAGCTACTCAGCGAGTGTCCCAGGGCGGGCTTCTGCCGCCGGACGAGGGTTGTCAGGGCTGAGGGCGGGGACGATGTCGGCCTTAAGGGAGCGGCGGCTTTCTTGTCCGATAGCCGGTGAGGACCCGGACTCGGTCCCGTCGCCAATCCGGCAGGCGCTTGTCCACCGAATGCTCCGAAAGAAGGTCGTCCTGCTATCGGACTTGGTAAACACCCACGAGGGCGTGCCTGGACAGGCCATAGCTTTCGTTGAGTGCTTTCCGGGCAGCATCAGCCTAAGGTCTCCAGCGCCAACGAGGATCCAGAGATTACCCTAGTAGTAACCGGATCCGTAGTCTGGCAGATGAGCCGTTCGGCCTGCTTAGCCGCACAGTGTTTCCGGATATGCGAACGCGTTTCCCCCGGTGGCCGTCGCTGGATATTCGGGCCAGCATCCAGCAGCCTCATGGCAACATCCACTGCAGAGATCCGTCCCCATATGTGATGGTGGGCTCGACCAGAGGGCCACTATCGAGGGGGATCGGTTTGTTCGACTCGATCAGGCAACTGGCGTGTATGTCTACTCGGAAGCAAGGAGAAAACGACTATCCTGTGCCGGTGTCAGATCGGGTCGATGAGGTTCTTGTGCTGGAGTTATGAGGGCGTTTGAAGGAAGTTCTGGCGGGAGATCGCGGCGCTCAGCCACTGCCTCGGAGAAAGCGGGGCGGCACGATTCCGCTAGCACAGTCAAATCGTGTCGGCTTCTCTCCGCGTGATCAAGCCGCCAGTTCGCCGCCGGTTCACGGCCGCGGCGTTGTCATCCTTGTCACTCCGTGACCATTCCGTGACCAAATCGCCCATCTTGGGCAAAGAAAAAGGGTCCCAGACATGCTCAGGGGCCAGTCTACCATGCGCTAAACGGTGGCAGGAGCGGCAGGATTCGAACCTGCGACCTGCGGTTTTGGAGACCGCTGCTCTACCAGACTAAGCTACGCTCCTACGGCGGTGCGACACGGAGCCGTCGGGCACTCGCAGCCAGCCCAGGCTCCTGCTTGAAGCATAAGTGATGAATGAGACCTCTCGCAAGTTCCAGTCCGAGCCTGTCTGGCGTTTATTGAGACCCCTTGACTACGGGCCGCATGGCCATGATGTGCTCGGGGCCCGTGGCGCAGCAACCGCCGATGATCTGTGCCCCCATCTCCTTCCAATCGCCTGCGAATTCGGCCAGCCGTGACGGGGTATACTCGCCAATCTGGAGGATATCCGGTCCTTTGCTCGGAAGCTGATTGGTCAGCATCGGCCTGTTGACCAGGGGCCCGGTCGGGTTGTATCCGATGTTTGGGTACGCCCCGACCGGACCGCCGAACGCATCTTTTAAGATCGGGAGCGCAGCCGAAATCGCCTCCGGGTTGCTGCACATTAGCAGTACTGCGTCGACCGGGTGCCCTTTCAGAGATTCCACGAGATCCCTCAAGCTCTCGCCGAACTGCATCTTCCCGTCCCGGTCGATGTGCCTGACGCCCAGGAATACCGGAAGCCCCGCCTCGGCGCTGGCGTCCACCGCCGCTACGCAGTCGGCGATATAGCCGATGTACTCGGCAAGAATCACGTCCGCGCCCTCCTCGGCCAGCAGCTGTGCGTGCTCGACGTATTCCTGCTTGAACGCCTTTTCACCCATCTGCTCGACGTCTGGCTGGTCCTTGCCGCCCCGCGCGTGGAGGGTCGGTGCGGCGATTCCTCCAGCCACGTACGCTTCCGGATTCCCGGCGGCCCGTGCTTTGACCGCATTCGCCGCCGCGGCCCTGGCATAGTCGTTCCACCGGTCGCCCAGACCTATGCGCTCCATCGCGTTTGGCGTAGTCCAGAAGTTGTTGCTGATGATGATATCCGCACCGACGCGCAGATAGTCCTGGTGCACCTGTTGAACGACGTCCGCGTTATCGATATTTGCGGTGGCGGACCAGGCCTTGAGCCTGTCTTCCGCCCCCTTTAGCACGTCAACACCTCGCCGCTGAATCTCGGAACCGGTGCCGCCATCCATGAGCAGTACATCTCCGGCATTTAGTCGGTCCATGATTTTTCGCGTCGACATTCCGTCCCTCCGTGGTGATTCATTTGGCCAGACAGTAGGCGAGTATGTTACGCCAGTGAACTCCCTTCCTGCTACAATCGCGCCCACCAGAATAGGAGGTCGAAATCAATGTCGGTACAAGGTAACTATTTGCTCAGTGCAAATATGGATGTCGCGCCCGAGAAGGAAGACCTGTTCAATGAGGTGTATGACGAGGAGCACGTGCCGGCCGTCTTGCGGGTTCCGGGCGTACTCGCGGCGGCGAGATTCAAGACTGAAGAGTTGACGATGATGCTCGGAGGCGAGAGAAGGACGATCGTCGTGGAGGGCGAGCCCAAATTCTCTGCCATCTATGAGATCGAGAGCCCGGAAGTGATGATGTCGAAGGAATGGGCCGAGGCGACCGAGCTCGGCAGGTGGCCCGGCGAGGTTAGGCCCTACACGGCGAACCGCAGACTCGTCTTGAGACGGCGCATCGACAGAGGCCGCTGAGGAGGTATCCAAAACCGGCAACTCAATCTCTCAGTGATTAGTACGCACTACCACTTGGATTTGGTGCATTTGTACCTGAGAGGAGGTAGTGGTGGCGTGTAGCATGATACCGTGAAATGGAAACAGGAGAGCGACATGGAAGGGGAACTCCGGTAGATGTTAGGAAGCCCGGCTTGAGCAAACTATGGCTAATCGGCGGTGGGGCCGCGCTGGCGGCGCTATTGGTGGCGAGCATCATCGTCGCACTGGTTGAGGGGGACGTCGAGTTCGAGCCGGGCTCGCCTGAAGCTGCGGTACAGACCTTCCTTCGAGCCGTCGGAGATGACGACCTCGAGACCGCTTACGGTATGCTGAATAACGACCTCCAGGAGCAGTGTACGCTGGAAGAGTTCGCCGGCGGGCCACGCATGTTCGGGTCCGACATCGGCGATCGGCGGCTCACCCTCGAGAGCACCAGGACGGTCGGCGATACCGTGTTCGTCGACGTCAGGGTCACCGAGTTCCACGGCGTACGGCCGTTTGGGACCTCGGACTATTCCTTCGACCAGCAGTTTGCGCTGCGCATGACCGACGGCCGATGGCGTTTCACACAGTACCCGTGGCCGTTCTATCAGTGCCTCAAGCCAGTGCCGGCCGAGCCGGCCAGGCCCGCGCCGACGGCCGTCGTACCCACGCCCGAGCCGGAGGCTCCCTAGCATGGGACAGGTATTCGGCGCAGTATTCCCACTGGTCATCCTTGGCGCGATCGTTGCCCTGATCGTCTTCATCGTCAGAAGACGGAGGGGCGACGCTCTGCGCTCCGACCCCGGGATTGGGACCCTCCGCAGGCTCTACTTCTACGGCGTGTCGTTCGTTGCCCTCATGATGGCCGCCAACGGCGTCGTCCAGATTGCACGGTACGTTCTCGACGCCGTGGCCGACGAAGGCGTCGTGTCTACGTCTCGTACCCCTCTCGCGATAGGACTCTCTCTTCTCATAGTAGGTCTGCCCCTGTGGCTTCTCCATTGGATGACGGTACAACGCCAGGTCAAGCGGCTGCCCGTAGAGACGGAGTCGGTGGTCCGAAAGGTCTATTTGGTCGCTGTCATGGGCGTCTCAGTGGCCCTGGCCGTTGCGACGGCCATCAATTTGTTGCAGTGGGTGCTGAGAGTCGACGAATTTGACGGGTACTCGTTGGCTTCCCTGATTGTCTGGAGCGCCGTCTGGGTGTTCCATTGGAGGGTCGATAGCGAGGAAGGGTACGGGTCCAACGAGACCCAAGCGGTCCACCGAATCTACCTGTACATCGTCTCGCTTTCAGCCCTGTCGTTGCTGGCCGTCGGCCTCGGACAAGCGGTGCACATCGTGCTCCAAGAAGGGTACGATGCGCTCGTCTCGTCGCCCGTGGTGCGGTTCGGAGGCGATGGACTCTGGCGTGACTCCATACGGACGAGCCTCGCCGTGGCCGTCGTTGGTGCTGTGTTGTGGGCGGGCCACTGGTTGAGACTCGCGGCCCGTGACGCGAGTTCCGGGGCGAGAATGTTGGCGGCGATGGTCTTCCCGGTGATCGGTGGAGCTGTCACCGTACTGGTCGCAGCCATCCTGATCGTGAACGGGGTGTTGCAGTGGCTACTTGGAGCCACGTCGGACGAGGCGTCGGCGCACTTCAGCTTTCTGTCCGGGGCTATGGCCTCCTTGGCTGTCGGGGCCGTTATCTGGGCCTACCACTGGAGGGTCGTCCAGAGAGAAGGGCCGGACTCTGAATACGGCATCACGGGCCTCGAACGGGCGCATTCGTACGCACTTGCGGCACTTGGACTCGGGGCTGTGGTGGTGTCGATATCGATGCTCGTGTTCGCGTCCTTTACGACCTTTGTCGAGACCGGCCGCGAGTTGCTTGCCAGCGAGGACGTGTGGCGGGAGCCGATGGCGGCGGGGCTGTCCGTCGGGTTACTTGGTCTTCCTTTGTGGGCCTACCTGTGGGTCTCGGCCCAAAGACGCGCCGAGACCCTGGGTGCGGCGGAGCGGGCCTTGCTCCCCAGACGCATCTTCGTCGGCGTGATTCTCGGAGTCGGCATGCTCGCAGTCCTAAGCAGTGTCAGCGCAGTAATCTTCGTCTTCCTGCGGGACGTCCTGGGCGTCGGACTGGACAAGGATACGGTGAGAGACTCCAGTGTCGCGCTCGGCGCGCTTGCTGCCGCCGTGGTCTTTCTGCCGTACTATTGGACCGTCTACAAGAAGGACCGGCTTTCCGAGCCGCCACCTAAAGCGACTCCCGCCGAAGGCAAGGAGGTAATGGTCATGATAACCGTGGACGATGAGACGTTCGTCGATGGACTGGAAGACGCCCTGGGCCGAGGTGTCGACATATTGCGACGGGCGGACTCCGCCTCTGCCCCGGCTGCCATGACAGCGGAAGCCTATGAAGAACTTGTCCAACGGATTGGCGCGGCAGAAGGCCGCAACGTCCTGGTGGTTGCGGATGGCGAGGCTGTCGCCGTGCTGTCCTACCGTTAAGAGTACTGCTTGACGACGCCTCTGGACTTGCTCGACCACCTGGACCAAGTGGTTCCCCTGATCCGAAGCTCAAGGATGGGTCTTATCGTTGATTTCGATGGGACCATCTCGGAGATTGCACCGAC
>JAQBTI010000130.1 GCA_027624995.1 Chloroflexota bacterium | reverse complement strand
GGCTATCGACAACAGAGTCAGTCCGTCTGGTGGCCCGCGAAACAGGCATCCCTCGCAGCGACGTTTATCGTCTATGGGTGGAAGGGGCTTCGAGCTCGGAATAGTGCGCCGGGCGCATTGCCTGCAGCCCGTATCCACCACGTTGCCGAAGACACTGTGTTACCATATCTAACTATGTCCGAGCGTATCCTCGTAGCTGTCGCCTGGCCCTATGCAAACGGGTCGATACACCTAGGGCAGGTCGCCGGAGCTTACCTCCCGGCCGACATCTTCGCCCGCTACCACCGCCTCAAGGGCAACGACGTTCTCATGGTCTCGGGGAGCGACGCGCACGGCACCCCCGTGACGCTTTCGGCCGAGAAGCAGGGTGTCTCGCCAGAGCAGGTGTTCGGGCGGTATCAGGCCGAGTTCCTGGACAACTGGGAGAGGCTGGGAATCGGCTTCGACCTATTCACCACCACTCACACCGACAACCACACTCAAGTCGCCCAGGACATGTTCCTGACCCTGTACAAGAAGGGGCATATCTACAAGGACACGATGTCCCAGCCCTATTGTGAAACGGACCGGCGCTTCCTAGCGGACCGGTACGTTGAGGGAGACTGCCCCCACTGCGGGTTCGAAAGCGCCCGCGGGGACCAATGCGACAACTGCGGCCGTACCCTCGACCCGCAGGACTTGATCAACATGGTATGCAAGCTGTGTGGTAACGCGCCGATAATACAAGAGACCGAGCACTTCTTCCTTCGGCTGAGCGCCTTCGAGGACCAGCTGCTCGAATGGGTGCGGAAGCAGGACCACTGGCGTTCGAACGTCAAGAACTTCTCGATTGGCTACCTGGAGGGCGGCCTTCACGACCGCGCCATTACCCGTGACATTGAGTGGGGAGTGCCGGTACCTCTGGAGGGCTACGAGTCGAAACGGATTTATGTCTGGTTCGAGGCAGTAATCGGCTATCTGTCGGCTTCTAAGGAGTTTGGGCAACTCAACGATAACGAAGACCGGTGGAGCGATTTCTGGCAGAGCGACAGCCGGTCCTACTACTTCATGGGCAAGGACAACATCCCGTTCCACACGGTGATCTGGCCAGCAATGCTTCTGGGCTACGGGGGTCTCAATCTGCCATACGACGTCCCAGCCAACGAGTTCTTGAATCTGGAGGGGCTGCAGTTTTCGACCAGCAGGAACTGGGCCATATGGCTGCCAGACTACCTGGACAAGTACGAGCCCGATCCGCTCAGGTATGTGTTGTCGGCCAACATGCCGGAGACGAGCGACTCGGACTTCACATGGAAAGAGTACGTCCGAAGCAATAACGACGAGCTGGTCGCGACCTATGGCAATCTGGTGCACCGGATACTGACGATGGTCTCTCGAAACTTCGACGGCAAGGTCCCCGAAGCCGGAACGCTCGATTCCGTGGACAACGACCTGCTCGATCACGCCCGACGCAGCTTCGATGAGACCGAGGCAGGAATCGAGGCGTGTCACTTCCGGGCGGCGCTGCAGTCTGCGATGGGCCTTGCGCGAGAGGCGAATCGATACCTCGAGCGACAGGCACCCTGGCAGACTGTTCGGACAGACAGACAGAGGGCCGCCTCTACACTGTGGGTCGGCCTTGCGGTTGTGAACTGTCTAAAAACGATCTTGTCCCCGTACCTGCCTTTCTCGTCCGAGAAGCTGCACGCCATGTTGGGTTTCGACGGAAGCATCGAGGAGCATGGCTGGGTCTGGGACCGAGACGAGCTTTCGCCCGGACAACCTCTCGGCACACCCGAGCCCCTGTTCACAAAGCTGGACGAATCGTTGGTAGAAGAGGAAGCCGAAAAGATGGCCGGCTAGAGGAGACGACAGGACCTTTGCAAGCCACGTCGATATACGAGCCGGTCAAGGAAGGGCTCGAGCGCGTCGAACAGAATCTGCTGGACGTCGCCAACCTCCGCTTTCCCTTCCTAGCCCAGGTACTTGCTCACGTCTTCGAGTCCAAGGGTAAGCGAATAAGGCCCGCAATCGCATTGCTGGCCTCGGAATTCAGCGAACACGACCCCGAGATCACTGAGGTAATGGCCTCCGGCGTCGAGCTTCTTCACGTGGCGTCACTGATTCACGACGATACGGTCGACGAGTCGGATATCAGGCGCGGTAGGGCGACGCTTAGCAGCCTTTGGGGAAGTAACGTGGCCGTGCAGGCAGGTGACTACGTCTTCGCCTCTGCCGCCGCCTTCATGTGCGACACAGGGGACATCCAGGTTATCCGACGCTTCTCGAAGACGATCATGGCGCTCGCCAGCGGACAGCTACAGGAGGCGGCAGACGCCCACGTCCTTGACCAGACGCGAGACCACTACCTTGGACGGATCTACAACAAGACCGCGTCCCTGTTCGAGACGGCGAGCGAGTCGGGGGCCATCCTGAGCGGCGCCTCCGAGGAGACGGTGAACGCAATGTGCGTCTATGGCCGCAGCCTGGGCCTTGGATTTCAAATTGTCGATGACATTCTTGATTTCGAGGGCGCTGAGGAGGTCGTCGGAAAGCCGGTGGGAAGCGATCTGGCCAACGGAGTGTTGACTCTCCCTGCGATAATTGCGATGGAACGCTCCCCGAGCGACAACCCGGTCCGGGCGCTGTTCAAAGAGCCGGGGGACGACCGACGTCTCGCCGAGGCCGTTGCGATGGTACAGGACCCAGCGATTATCGAGGAATCCTACGAATTCGCGCGCGGCCTTTGTCATCGATCGTTGGAGTGTCTGAAGGACCTGCCGAGGATTCCGGCGAGGGACTCACTTGAGGAGATCGTCGAGTACGTCCTTACGAGGCGCAAGTAGCGCGGGACCGGTCTCGCGATTCGGCTGGCTCGGCCGCTTTCGTAGGGGCGTTCAAATGATCGCCCTCCGGGGCTCTTCAAGATTGGCCATCCAGGGTCCCGTCCCCAATCGACACATGTCATTCCGAGGGAGCGCAGCGACAGAGGAATCTAAAGCCGTCGCCTTTAGGAGCGGTCGTCCCACAGGCAACCGCCCCAGATTCCTCGCCCTGGGAGGGGCTCGGAATGACATGTTTGGGACAGTGGCGGTAAGTAGTGTGTGGATGCGAATTCGCCGGCAACCCCGGGCCGGCTAGCCACCCCAGACCACTACGCCACCTACCACCGTAAGGGTCACTTCCGCGTCGAGAAGCTCCTCGGGCTCCACCACCGTCGGGTCGCGGTCGATCAGAGCGAAGTCGGCCAGCTTACCGACCTCGATCGAACCCTTGTCCGACTCCTGTCGCGCCGCATAGGCCGCGTTGATGGTGTGCATAGCCAGCGCCTCGTCCGCCGAGACCCGTTCGTCGAGTCCAACGATGTTGCCGCCTTCGGCCCGACGGGTGATCGCCGCGTATATCCCGACCAACGGATCAGGCTCAGAGACCGGGGCGTCCGATCCCGCGGCAACAAACAGGCCCGCCTCCTGGAGCGAGCGCATACGGTATAGCCAGGGCCGCGACTCTTCGGGCGTCTGCGCCAGATATCTCTCCCCGCTGTCATAGATAAACTTGGGTTGTGTGACGACCACGGCTCCCGATTCCCGTAGGCTGGCCAGGACATCGGGTGGAGACTCCGAGCAGTGCTCAATCCGATCCCTCCACTGTCGGTTGACTATGCCCGCTGCGGCCTGGACCGCTGCAGCCTCCACGGCGTGGATGGCGACCTGAAAGCCGGAGTCGTGGGCGCGCTGGACTGAGCGGGTCAGGTCTTTGTGGTCTGGAACCAGCCGACCGGAGTCTACGGTCAACATTATCTTGACCGCGCCTACGTCCATGTACTGATCGCCGACACCTGGGACCAGACCCCGTTCGAGGAACTCGTCGAGGTGCTCAAGACCCACCATGACGCTCAACCGGGGCGTCATGTTCCCGTTGTCCTTTTCGCGGGCAAGCAATTCCCACCGCTCGGGCGAATTCGACGCGGTAGCGTCTTGGACAGAGGTTATCCCACGAGACACCATCAGCCGGTCGGCAAGTCTGAGTCCCTCATTGAGATCGGGCTCACTAATATGTGGGACTCGGCCATCCAGGAATCGGTCCATGTCGAACAACACTCCGGTCGGATCTCCGGTGCTGAAATTCCTCTCAATCACGCCGTCCGTAGGATCAGGCGTGTCCCTGCTTATGCCCACACGCGCAAGAGCAACGGTGTTCATCACGACAGCGTGGCCAGAGTTGTGTGCAAGCCTGACAGGATGGTCCGGGGCTGCCTCGTCCAGGTCCCATCTTGTCGGATGCCGATTTTCGGCCAGGTCAAACTCCTGATAGCCGCCGGCACGTATCCAGGTCCCGGGCCGCGTCCGTGCCGCCCGTTCACGAAGCGCTCTCTGGATGTCTCCGATAGACGAGACCTCCGATCGACCGCAGTCCACGGCGAGCACCCTGGAGGCGAGTGCCAATATGTGGGTGTGAGCGTCGATGAACCCGGGAATCAGGGTCTGTCCGTCGCAGTCGATCAGATGGACATCTCGTGATTTCAGTGAGCCGAGGTCGGAAGTTGACCCGACCCACGAGACTCTGCCTTCTCGTACGGCGACAAGCTCGGCCTTCGAGCGCCCGGGACCCATGGTAAGCACCCGAGCATTGTGAAATAACAGGTCGTGAGACTGCGAGAAGCGTGACATGGAATACTTGTGGATTGGGACAGATATGCCCCGCCACGGAACCACATTGGTCCCCTCCCAAGGAAGGACAACTACTGGGGGCACCGCCTGACGAAAGGGCGCCCGTATTATACACACAGGGCATCCGACCAGTCGGCATTGGACCGAAATTGCTGTCTCCGGCCCTTGTCCAAACCACCCTAAACATTTACCATCGGAATGAGATCCGGTCGCCGCCTGGTGGTCTCGGCCTGTCTGGTGGAGAATCTCACTCCGGGGGTTCAGTTGGTCGATACGGCCCAAGGTGGCGCAAAGCCGAAGTCCCTATTGGAAGGCCCGCCGATCAACCCGGCGTTCAAGGCCGCACTCGATGAACTCGTCGCCACCGCCAAGGGCGGCCAACACGAGAGCAGTTCCTGGTTTAATCCTTCCGATTCCTGGCTCGTGGGCCACATGCGGCTTTTCCACGAGCTCTCGGAGTCCGATCGAGCTCAGGTCCTGACCGAGGCAAAGCAACTCGAAGGCTCCGCCGCCGAGGCTAACGCCGAGGGCCGAGCAGCCGAACGAGTCTGGCCGCACGTGGGCATCAGGCTAAACAATGGAGGCCTCGCCTCGTTCAGTCAACTGGGGGTCGTCCGCCGCCCTGACATCACCAAGCACTTCATCGATGGGTTCCAGAAGAACCGCCACTCTCCGGTTGTGGACGAAGACGATCAGGAGCTCCTAGCCGAGATACTCCCCTACATCACCGAGTATATGCGGCAACATTTTGTGACCGGGGACGGCATCGTGCAGACCGACCGGCAGATCGGCGACGCGCCTGGGCGCTCATTCCACGCACGACAGTTGCTTTTCGGCGCCGCCTATCCTCAGGCGGCCTACATGTGGCGACAGCTCACCTTCGAGCTCCCGGCAATCGAGCGGAGGGAGCCGCCCCATATTCTCGAGGTGTCCGTTCCGCACTGGCTCGAAGACCTAGGTCTGACGGAAGCAGTAAGGGCGCGCATAGCCAAGGCAGGCATGGACAAGCTGGTGTTGAAGGCGCCGACGAGAGGTCTGTCCCTACACCTGGGCTTCGACTACGTCGGAGAGCACAAGATGGGACCGCTCTCGATAGCGATGTTCAAGGTCAAAGAGGCGGGCGGGCTCGCAATCCAGGCTGCTCTGAGCATGGCTCGAACCAGAGACCTCTCTGGGACCATCAAGAATACGGCGGTTGTTACGGTCGGGCCGTCCCTTCACGGGAAGAGCACGCTGACGATAATGATCGAACTGGCGGGCAGCGAGCTTGCCGGACGCTTGAAGCTGGAAACGGACCCCGAAGAGGGCGTCTTCCCCATGAACGACGACATAGTCATGTTACAGCGCCTGAATCGGGACGGTCCCGCCGACTCCGGAAACGGACAGCCAGTACCGACGTACTCTATCGACGGGACGGAGGACAACTTCTATGCCGTCCCATTCGGACTGACCCGCAAGGACGATCCCATTACATACGACGTGGTCCGTGGTACGGAGGACGCCCCGAATCCTCAGGAGACGCTTGAGAACGTCCCAGTCGACCCGGTGAGCGGGAGGCCGGACTACAGCCACAATCCAGTGCGGAACATGCGGATGATCTTGTCGCGCTCCCGCCTTCTGGAACGCAAGGGGGCGCGGGGCCTGTTGGGGAAAATGACCGACGGCACGATCACCGACTCGGTGCACGTACCCCTGGATCACACCGACAGAGTCTTCTGGCAGGCGGTGATGCGCCAGAACACGGTGATACCTCCCTTGAGGCGCGTTACCCTCGATCAG
>JAQBTI010000129.1 GCA_027624995.1 Chloroflexota bacterium | reverse complement strand
GCGACCGGTGTGGGGTCGAAGTCGCTCGATCCAAGGTCCGCAGAGAACGGATGGGGCACATAACCCTGGCGGCCCCGGTCGCCCACATCTGGTTCTCGAAGGGCACGCCGAGCCGGCTCGGGCTGCTCCTGGACCTGTCGCCGCGAAACCTAGACCGCGTGCTGTATTTTGCCCAGTACATTGTTACGAGCGTCGACGATCAAACTCGTGCGTCCGAGATAGACCGACTGCAGGAGATGCTCGAGAAGGAGCTGGAGAAGCTCGACTCCACTGCTCAGGAGGCGATAGCGGCGCTTCGAGCCGAGGCTCCGGAATCTGAAGTCTCCGAGGAGAACGAGGCGATCGAGGCGGAGGAAGCAAAGCCGAAGTCAAAGAGCAAGTCTGGAAAGAAGGCGAAGAAGGAAGAGCCTGAGACCGGGTTGAACGCTCTGCAGAAGCAGATTAGACAGCTTAATTCGGAGCTGGAAGAGCAGAAGACCGCGCTCGAAACGAAGATCACCGGACAGATTGACGAGCTGGAAGACCTCCGGGTGGGACAGCTCTTCACTGAGAGTCGGTACCGAGAGCTCAGGGACAGTTTCGAGGGCGTATTCAAGGCCAATATGGGCGCCGAAGCCGTCCTGGAGTGCCTTCGCGATTTTGACCTAGAGGCCGAGAAGGAGGTCCTCCAGGAGGAGATGCGTTCTACATCGGGACAACGCCGCAAGAAGGCCATCAAGCGCATGCGCGTCGTCGAGGCTTTCCGAAAGGGAGGCAATAAGCCCGAGTGGATGGTCTTCACTACTCTACCCGTCCTGCCTCCGGAGCTGAGGCCCATGGTACAGCTCGATGGCGGACGGTTCGCCACGAGCGACCTGAACGACCTCTACCGGCGGGTCATTAACCGAAATAACCGGCTCAAGAGGCTGATCGAGCTTCAGGCGCCGGAGATCATCGTGCGCAACGAGAAACGGATGCTCCAGGAGGCCGTCGACGCCCTGTTCGACAACGGACGGCGGGGACGCGCGGTTTCCGGTAGCCACAATCACAGGCTCAAGTCGCTGTCTGACCTATTACGCGGCAAGCAGGGCCGTTTCCGCCAGAACCTTCTGGGCAAGCGGGTGGACTATAGTGGCCGATCGGTGATCATCTCAGGACCTGAGCTTAAGCTCAATCAGTGCGGACTCCCGCGCAGAATGGCGCTCGAGCTGTTCAAACCGTTCGTGATGAACCGACTCGTGCTCAAGGGCTATGCCCACAACATTAAGAGCGCAAAACGCATGGCCGAACGAGTGCGACCGGAGGTATGGGACATCCTAGAGGAGGTCGTGGCCGACCGCCCGGTCCTTCTGAACCGCGCTCCGACACTGCACAGGCTGGGCATTCAGGCGTTCCAGCCGGTGCTGATCGAGGGTAGCGCCATACAGGTGCATCCGCTCGTGTGCACGGCTTTTAACGCCGACTTCGATGGCGACCAGATGGCGGTTCACGTGCCGTTGTCGCGCGAAGCGGTACTCGAGGCGAAAAGGCTGATGCTGAGCAGCTTCAACTTGCTCTCTCCCAGTTCGGGCGACCCCGTCGTGGCTCCCACGCTGGATATGGTCCTTGGCTGTTTTTACCTGACAATGATCGACGAGAAC
Organism: Chloroflexota bacterium; assembly: GCA_027624995.1. GTDB lineage: Bacteria > Chloroflexota > Dehalococcoidia > Lucifugimonadales > CATQGZ01 > CATQGZ01. Next base: position 4,819 of record JAQBTI010000129.1, on the reverse strand, counting down.
GGCATCGGTACGGGACGGAGGTTCATGAATCCGGACGAGGCTCGCCTAGCCTACGACCTGGGCATCGTCGGTTTGCGGTCCACCATCGAGGTCAAAGACAGGTCAGAGGGCAGCGGGACGGGCTGGCTGGAAACGACCGTGGGACGAATTATCTTCAATGAAATCATCCCCGACTCGTTCGGGTTCCGCAACCACGAAATGGACAAGACGGCGCTCAAGGACCTGACGTCGGAGTGCTATCGCACATTGGGGAACGAGCCAACGACCGATATGTTGGACGCGATGAAGGACCTGGGCTTCCACTATGCGACGAAGTCCGGAATCACGATAGCTATCAACGACATCGAGGTTTCGCCCGAGAAGGCCACCATCATAGACCAGGCCGATAAGAAGGTGAATCAGCTTGAGGGCCAGTACATGGACGGCCTGATTACGGAAGAGGAGCGCTATACAAATACCGTTCAGATTTGGACGGATGCCAGCGACAACCTGACCCGAGTCATCGAGAGTACTCTGCGCAACTATGGCGGCATGTACCTCATGGCGACGTCGGGCGCAAAAGGAAATATCGCACAGATCAAGCAGATGGCCGGTATGCGCGGCCTCATGTCGGACCCGAAAGGCCGCATCATTGACCGGCCGATCAAGTCGAATTTCAGAGAGGGATTGAGCGTACTTGAGTACTTCATCTCGACTCACGGAGCGCGCAAGGGTCTGGCGGATACGGCGCTCCGGACGGCCGACAGCGGCTACCTGACCCGGAGGCTTATCGACGTCGCGCAGGAGATAATAATCCTCAGTGACGACTGCGAGACAGTAGCTGGTCTTTGGGTGCAAGACGAACCGGACAACACCATGGTCAGCCCCTTCGCTGATCGAATCAGGTCTCGGATGGCTGCTTCGGCTGCGGCCGACCCGAAGACGGGCGAGATCATCGTGGACCGCAACGAGGTACTTGACTACGACGCCATAGAGCGACTCGAAGCTGCGGGAGTTACCGGAATCATGGTCCGATCTCCTCTCACTTGCGAGGCCCAGAAGGGCCTGTGCCGCATGTGCTACGGGGTTTCGCTGGCGACGATGCAGCGCATCATGCTGGGAGAGGCGGCGGGAATCATCGCGGCCCAGAGTATCGGTGAGCCCGGGACGCAGCTAACAATGCGGACGTTCCACACCGGAGGCATCGCCGGTATGGACATCACCAGCGGCCTGCCGAGGGTCGAGGAATTGTTCGAGGCGAGGACGCCTAAGGGCGAGGCCGTCCTCTCCGAGATCGACGGTATCGTGGACATCTCCGAGACGTCGGAGGGCCGAAGCATACGGGTTGTCAGCAGAGAAGAGTTCAGCGACGAGTACCCGATCGAAAAGGGTATGAAGGCGCTCGTGAAAAACGGAGACATGGTCGCGGTCGGGATGCAACTGACCCAAGCCACTAAGTCTACGAAGAAAGAGACAGCCGGCGACGAGATACAGCCGTTCCAAGAAGTGGCACGCGTTTCGGGCAAGACCCGCGTTACCAAGACCTCTATTACGATTGCGTGGGAGGACGACGAGCAACGCGAGTACATAATCCCGGCTGCGGCCCACATCGTGGTCAGATCGGGCGACTCGGTCGTCGCGGGTCAAGCTATGACTGCGGGGCCGAAAAGCCCGCAGCAGATCCTGCGCATCCAGGGGCGTGAGGCCGTACAAAGGTACCTCATCGACGAGGTCCAGCAGGTTTACAGGTCACAGGGCGTTAACATCCACGACAAGCACATTGAGGTCATCAGTGCCCAGATGCTCAAGAAGGTCCGGATTGACGTGCCTGGAGACACGGATCTCTTACCGGGCGAGTTGGTCGACAGACGACAATACGAAGAGATCAACGCCTCCATACTCGCTGAGGGCGGTGAGCCGGCGACCGCCAGCCCAGTGCTGCTCGGAATAACGAGAGCTTCGTTAAGCATGGAGAGTTTCCTGGCGGCTGCGTCGTTCCAGGAGACGACCCGCGTGCTGACCGAAGCAGCTGTAAACGGCGATGTCGATACGCTCCAGGGCTTGAAGGAGAATGTCATAATCGGTCGGCTGGTCCCTGCACGCTTCGATCTGTCAGAGGAGGGCCGGGAACGGCTCGGACTCAACGAGCCGCGGCCAGAGCCCCTCGGGCTCATTAGAGGGTCCGAAGACGGCATGTCTTTCGAACTGGAGTCCGCCATGGAAGAGGCACCGATTATCTAAGCCATCCGCTGGAGCCAGGTGTGCCCGGATTGTGTCATCTTGACCCTTCCGGGCACGGCTTGCTAAACTGACGGGGAGCCGCTGTAGAACGGGCTCTAGGGCGGTTAGCTCAGTGGTTTAGAGCGCTGCGTTGACATCGCAGAGGTCATTGGTTCAAATCCAGTACCGCCCACCACCGGCGCACTCGTTCCGACCGAAGAGGAGGCCGCATCGCCAAGGCCACACATGATGACCCGGCGGGGGTGTTCGGAGCCCCATCTATCGGCTCTGAGGTTCCCAGCGATCGCGATCTGCGGTCCCTGATCGTCAAGGCGATTTCACCCCAGGTCGGCCTGACTCCTCTCCCCGGTTTCAAGCTAGACCTGTCGGCCAACCCCGACTTCCGCAAGGTGTTCTTCAAGGCGTCCTGCGAGTGCGGGACCTCCGCACTGCTAAGCGTAGAGGTGGGGGGCGACAAGACCGTCGATCAGATTACAGATGCCCTCCCTCTACTGGTTGATAGACTCGAGCGACAGGCCGGTGTATTCTCTAAAATGACCTGCGACGCACATCAGCGACTCAGGTTGGGCCCGGCGGTGCAAAAATGACCAGCATCAAACGAAAGTTGACACGCGAGGAAGCCATCAAGCGCGCCGAGAAGTTCTCGGAGCGTTACGTCGCCCGTGGCCCGTACGAGTTCTTTCCAGAACCAGAGGTGGTAAAGGTCGTCCAGGAGGGCTTGGGCGAAAACGAGATGGAGCATGGGTATAGATACTGCCCCTGAATGCCTCTAAGCGGCGATCCCGTCGAGGACCGCAAGAAGATATGCCCCTGTGAGAGGCATCACGAGGACATCGAACGGGACGGGTTCTGTATATGAATGTTTTTCGTGAGCGAAGAGTTTCTTCGCAAGTACGAGGAAGATGGCGAGGCGGTCCAGACTATTGATGAGGCCGTGCAGGTAGGCCAAGAGTTATTCGAGGATACTGGCGGCAAGAAGGAGCACAACCTCAAAGAGAGGGAGCGGTCTGGAGGACAGAAGCGGCGCAATGAGCCCGAAGGCTAGATCCGGTGCCCCGAGAAGACCGTCTTTGAGCTATACTTAGATCGGAACATGGAAACGACCAACGGCATAGAAGTATATACGTCCAACGGCTGAGGCCCCTGCCACATGGTGAAAGTGTATCTTTCACGCAAAGGGGTCCCGTTCACTGAGTACAACGTATCTCTTGATCGAGATGCGGTGAAGCGGTTGATCGGCATGGGCTTTAGGACTACGCCGGTCACGGTGATCGGCGAAGAGCGAGTCGTGGGCTACAGCCCACCGAAGTTGGAAGCTGCCCTCGAAACGGTGGGAGCGCTCTAACTCTTCGGCTCGAAGCCCGGCTGGACACCATTGACGGTGTCCAGATGCCCGGGCTAGAATCCTCACGTATGTTTCCCCCACGCGGCCCCGTGGTGTAGCGGTTTAACACACTGCCCTGTCAAGGCAGAGATCGCCAGTTCGAATCTGGTCGGGGTCGCCACTGTAGATCTCTTGATGCTCGCGCGAAGGCACTCGAAAGGCCGTTTTCGCCCCTTCAATCAGTTCCCTGCAGATAGTTTAGAAAACTTCGGCAAACGCCGCGTAAATTCGGCACGCTACTTTGAGACGGCCAGTTACCGAGGCCCGCGAAGGCGAACTTGACCAAGCCCTCCGACCAACGCAAGTAGCATCCTTAGTCCGACCATCCCCCGCCACGTGATAGCAGGGATCGGCGTTGCGTCCTTGCGAAACTCGTGGACCAGAGTTGACCGGTCGGCAAGATTATCGTCGGCAAGCGCGTACAGGACCGGAGTCCGCTGCGAAACCGAAGTTGCCCGTCTCCCAAGTCCGATGCCGTCGTTCAACGGGCCGCATTGCCTTGACGACCTCATTCGCCCGGAGGTAGCATCGGCCTCGGTAGGGACGAAGGCGTGAGCTACGCAATCCGACTTATCTGGGAATCCCGAGAGGAATTGTGTCATGGCAGAAGGTTACGAAAGAGTTGAGCTGCATACGGAACGACTGACTCTGCGTCCGTTCGAGCTAGATGATGTCGACGACACGTTTGCCTTTGCCTCCGACCCAGTGTGGGCCAAGTACCTGCCTATTCGGCCGAATTGGCCGCAACCGTTCACCCGGCGCGATGCGGAAGAATTTGTGGCCCGGCAGGTGCTCACCAACTGGGAGACGACCCCGATGTTCGCCATCGTTTTTGGCGCGACTGTCGTGGGCTGGATAAAGCTGAACGTCGACCGGCAGCATGAGATTGCCTCGGTATCATATGCGTTAGGCAAGGACCATTGGGGCAAAGGGCTGGTCCCGGAGGCGGCGACCGCGTTGATGGACTGGGGGTTCACGGAGCTAGGTCTGGCAAGGATGTACGCAGGGGCCGAGGGCGGCAACACGCAGTCCCAGCGTGTAATGGAAAAGGCCGGTATGTCCCGCGAGGCGGTCCTACGAAGCCACCACATCGGCCGTGAAGGTCGAGTTGACCAGGTCCTGTTCGGTATACTTCGCCAGGAGTGGGAGGAGAAGAGAAGGCGTAGGTAGTGCCCGTTCGCGACGAAGCGAAGTTTCCGTGGCTCCCAGCAGTGA
>JAQBTI010000128.1 GCA_027624995.1 Chloroflexota bacterium | reverse complement strand
AGTACCTGGAGGAATGGGTGCCTGGCCTAGAGCGGTCCGTGCCCGGCGCTGGGGTCGGTCTCAGTACGTAGTCTTGCCGACAGTCGACATCTTTTCGACCCGGCGGGGCTCGGCTCCCCAAGTAGTTGATGGGCCGAAAATATTGACAGGCGTCCCGATTCGAATCGGAGCGCCTGTCTTTGTATCTCTCGCCGTTGGCCCGCATTCTTGCCGTTCTTTGGACCGGATGGCCCTGCCCTTTGTATAGGGCAGATGGGCTTCTATTTGTCTATGGCGGGTCCGCTGGCTCCTGTGAGGCCCTGCCGGCCATTTCTACTCTGTTCCACCTTACCTGTTCCCTGGCCAGCAGGGCTGCGACACGGGTATTTCCACGCATGGTTCAGCACTACTGCTCTAACCATCGCACCCCCTTTCGGCCTCCGTCTGCCTGTTCTGGAGGCGTATCCCTCGCCGCCTCCAAGAACATCATACAGGTGAGCGGGCTGAATGGGTCGTCAGCGGCGTGAGGGATACGTGAAGAATTGGCTTCTTCTTGGTCAGACGCTTCCTCTGACACACGAGAGCCGAATTGTGTAGACCTCTGATCTGCCCGAAGATCAGTTCGAGGGTCGCTGCCCTTCGTCGACGGCGTTCAGGGCTATATAAGGATGACATTCCGCCAGGCTTGCTACCAGAGGGCACCTAACATAAACACAAAATGATGGAGTTGTCGAGAACTCTCTCATGGTCCACGAACGGGGTGTTACAGGTACTCCTTGACCGTCCTGGCCTGCTTCATTGTCATACCGGGGACTGCGGCAATGTCTTCGAGCTCGGCGGCCTGTATTCCCTTGACCGATCCGAATCTTGTGATCAGCAACTTCCTTCGTTTCGGGCCGATTCCAGGTACGAGGTCTAGTGCGGACCGAATGCTGTTCTTCGAGCGGCGCTCGCGGTGGAACGTGATAGCGAACCGGTGAGCCTCGTCGCGGAGTCGCTGCATCAGGAACAGGCCCTGTGAGCTGCGGGGCAGGACAATGGGCTCCGGCACCTGCGGAACGAACAGCTCCTCCTCTTCTTTGGCGAGGCTGGCGAGCGGCACTGAGTCGATTCCCAGCTCCAGGAAGACCTGCAACGCGGCGCCAAGATGGCCTTTGCCGCCGTCTATCAGGACCAGGTCCGGCACAATACCCCAGCTCTCATCTTTCGATCTGCCCGATGTCGCGCCCGAACTGTCGGCTGTAGACCCATCCTTGGACTTGGCCAGCCGGCGGAACCTGCGGGAGAGTACCTCACGCATCATTGAGTAGTCGTCGATGCCCTCGATGGTCTTTATCTTGAAGCGCCTGTAGTGCGACGACTTGGGCGCCCCGTTCTCGAAGACGGCCATGCTGCCGACCGAGTTCGTGCCCTGGATATTGGATATGTCGTAGCACTCGATCCTCCGAGGCAGCCTGGGCAGACTCAGGGCCTCCTGTACTTCGGTCATCGCGGTGTCCATCAGGGCCTCGTCCGACATCTGCTTCACACGAAGCTGTTCGAGGCCCTGAGCGGCGTTTTCGGCAACCATCTGCACCAGCCTGCGTTTCTCGCCTCGCTGGGGCACGTGGACCTTCACGGTCCCGTCCCTCTTCTGGCTGAGCCATTTTTCAATGGCTTCGCTGTCCTCCATCGAGTGTTGCACCAGGATGCGGGGCGGAACATACGGTGTGGTGTCGTAGAACTGCTTCACGAAGGCCGAGAGGACCTTCTGAGGTTCGTCGTCCTCCGTTCCCTCCATGATGAAGTGGTCCCGGCCGACGAGCTTGCCCTGTCGAACGAAGAACACCTCCACCCAGGCCTCTCCCGCGCTGATCGACGCAGCGACCACGTCGAGATTCTCGGATGTCAGATGCAGGACCTTCTGGCCCTCGTGGACCTTTTCGATCGCCGTTAGCTGGTCCCTCAGGGCCGCCGCCCTCTCGAACTCGAGCTGGTCCGCGGCTTCGTGCATACGCCGGGCTATGGACTTCACGACTCGGTCGGTCTTGCCCTCCATGAACAGCGTCACCTGGTCGACGACCTCCCTGTATTGGGCCTTGTCGACGGCGCCGATGCAGGGTCCGATGCAACGATGGATATGAAAGTCCAGGCAGGGCCGCTCGTCCGTTCCCGTGATGGTCTTGGTGCACGAGCGATAGGGGAATAGCTTCTTGAGCAGTCCGAGGGTACGCCTGACGCTGATGGCGCTTGCAAAGGGTCCGAAGTATCTGGCGCCGTCCTTGGATACCCGACGAGTGATGTAGACCTGAGGGAAGTCCTCGGACAGGTCAATCTTGATGAACGGGTAGCTCTTGTCGTCCTTGAGCCGCGCGTTATAAGGGGGTTTGTGCTCCTTGATAAGGTTGCATTCGAGGATCACGGCTTCTTGCTCCGACTCGGTAACGATGTACTCGAAGTCGGCGACTCTCTTGACCATCCTCCTTATCTTCGGGGCGAGGTTGGTCGAGGAGGCGAAGTAGGAACGGACGCGGTGGCGCAGAATGGCGGCCTTCCCGACATATAGGACGCATTGGGACGCGTCCCGCATGAGATACACGCCGGGTCTGGTCGGGGTGGACTTGAGTCGGCGGGAGAAGTCTTGCCGTGGCATCGTGCGAAGCCGAGCTTATTGCCGAGCTCGTGGGCCGCGACGCACCCGGTCTATCTCAGGAAGACCGTGAGGATTGCGAGGATGACCCCCATGATCCCGGCCAAGACTCCTATTCGGGTCAGCTCTGGCCGGATGCTCGGGTAAATCGGCGCGGCGCTCGCTGACGCGCGGTTCCTCAAACGTGGCGCGAGGGCGGGAGTCGGGAGCGCATCGCCCGAAGGGCGGGTGTCGAGGCCTTGTTCAGCCAGGGCATCCTGCCTAGCGACTATATCGGCTTCACTCGGGCCCGCATCGAACTCCTGGGCGCGGCTCTCGCTGTGCTTGCGCCTCTTCTGGAGCTGTGCCTGCCTTGATGCAGTCTTGTGTCCTTTTCTTGGCATCCGTAGTCTCCTTGGACCCTTTACGGGTCGCTCTAGCTCGCTCTGGGATGGGCCTTGTCGTACTCGGCCCGTACGTGATCGCTGGTCAGGTGAGTATAGACCTGAGTCGTTGTGATGCTCGCGTGTCCCAGCAACTCTTGGACGTGCCTCAGCGGTGCGCCTCCCATGAGTAGGTGAGTTGCAAAACTGTGCCTAAGCGTGTGTGGTGTGATGTTGACGTTGATGCCGGCCCGTTTGGCGTGCCCTTTCAGGATCAACCAGAACCCTTGCCTGGTCAATCTCTCGCCCCTCCGGTTCAGGAACAAGGCCTGCGACCGGCGCTTGTGGGTGAAGAGCTCTCTGGCGGTGTTGAGGTACTCCCGGACAGCTTCGATGCTCTGTTCGTGTATCGGTATCACGCGCTCCTTGGAGCCCTTGCCGAAGCAGCGCACCGTGGCCTGCTCCAAGTCCACGTCGTCTAGGTCCAACGACACGAGCTCGGTGACACGCATGCCGGCCGCGTACAGTAGCTCCAGCATGGCGTGGTCACGGCGGCTCTCAGGAGTGTCGCCGTGAGTGGCTGAGTCGAGCAATGTCTCAACGTCCTCGACCGACAGCGCCTCGGGAAGCGAACGCCCCAGACGGGGAGAGCTCAGGTTTTCGGTCGAGTCTCTGGTGACAATGCCCTCTTCTAGAAGAAAGCCGAACAGCGACTTGGTCGATGCCACCTTGCGCGCGCGGGTTGTGTCCGAGTAGCCCTGCTCGTGCAGTCTCAGCAGGTAGCTTGAAATGACGCGGTCGTCGACTTCAGTCCAGCCGCTCTTTCCGTTGTTTCCGATTTTGTTGGATTCCAGGTAATCGACGAACTGGTATAGGTCGTTCTTGTATGCAGATATGGTATTGGGCGAGACGCCTCTCTCCACGGTCATGTAGTGCAGGAAGCTGTCAACGTTCTCTCGCATGTTGGGCGTATTCCTGGGGAATGTGGGCGAGTTCATTCTACCATAGTCTCAGCCGCCCAAAACTGCTTCGACGCCGATGCACAGAGGTGCCGCCAAACGATTTCGGCTAGACCTGCTGCCTTGACACCGTCCGTCCTGGGTGAATAGATTATGTTCCGGCAGCCGACGAATTAGGGAGGCGGAATGGTAGAGATCGATATCGGGCCTAACCTGCGCAGCTACGGTCAACTGGTGTTGAGCTGGCACGGGTTCTACAGTTTCATTGCCGTAGCGACCGCCGTGATTCTGGTCGGCCGTTGGGCGCCCCGGCGGGGTGTCCGATCGGACGACATCTACTCAATTGCGACCTGGGGCATCATTGCGGGCGTGATCGGCGCGCGCGCGGTCCACGTCATTGACGAGTGGGACTTCTACAGCAACAGTCCGGGCCGTATCCTGCAGGTGTGGAGTGGCGGGATCGGCGTCTGGGGCGGGATACTGGGGGGCTTCGCCGGAGCCGTCGGTGCAACGGCTATCATGAACGTCTTGAGGACCAGGCGGAGAGACCAGTTGGAAGGCGCTCTGAGTCGGGCAAAGACTGATGAGGAGCGACGTGAGGTAGAGGAAGAGCTTTCACTGAACCAGCACTTGCCGATCGGTGTGATAGCCGGTATGACGGCGCCTGCGATGCTATTCGTTCAGGCCATTGGCAGAATAGGGGACATTATCAACGGCGAGCACTGCGCGAAGGCCGCAGATTTCTTTCTGGCCTTCGCGTGGACCAACCCAGAAAGCGACGCTGGGATATGCAACTCACTTGGCACCGGGATCGGTGTTTCCGTACAGCCAGTAATCGCCTACGAGATGCTCTGGAACATGGTCGCGCTTGTCGTCGTGTGGAAGCTCCGGAACAAGCTGGTGCCCATGGGGATGGTCTGGGCACTGTACCTTGCCCTCTATTCGGTCGGCAGGTTCTCTATCAGCTTCGCGCGCTCGGATGATGTCTGGGCGCTGGGCATGCAGGAGGCGCACTACATTGCGATCGCGGTGCTCGCGGTTACCGTCCCGCTAATGGCCTGGAAGGCGCGGTTGGCCCCTGCTGGTGGGGTCGCGGCCGATGGTGCGGCACCTGTATCTGTTCCCAGAGGCACCCGCGCCCAGAGGCGCCGCCGGGGAAGACGCTAGGATCTAACCGCAGAGGTCGCGGAGCGCGCAGAGCGGTTTGGGACATTTTTCTCGGCGTTTCTCAGCGCTCTCCGCGGTGACTACTCGACGGCCTGGAAGATCAGGGAGCTATTGTGGCCGCCGAAGCCGAATGAGTTGGTCATGGCGGTGCGAACGGCGCCTGTACGCGCAGTGTTGGGAGTGTAGTCGAGATCGCAGTCAGGGTCCGGAAACTCCAGGTTTATCGTGGGCGGTATGGCCGACTTCGCGATGGCCATGACCGAAATTGCGGCCTCCAGCGCACCGCTGGCGCCGAGCAGGTGCCCCGTCATTGACTTCGTGGAGCTGATCGGGATCTTATAGGCCTGCTCTTCGAACACCGACTTCATCGCCATGGTTTCGAACTTGTCGTTCATCGGCGTCGAGGTCCCGTGCGCGTTGATGTACTCCATCTCGTCCGGGCCGAGCGATGCCTGCTTGAGTGCAGCGGCCATTGCCCTCGCTCCGCCTTCGCCCTCCGGGGCAGGCTGCGTGATGTGGTAAGCGTCGGCGGTGGCTCCGTAGCCGACCATCTCTGCCAGGATTGGGGCATTCCTGCGGACCGCGCTCTCCATACTCTCTAGCACGAGGACCGCGCCACCTTCACCGAGGACGAAGCCGTCCCGCTCTGCGTCGAACGGGCGCGATGCCCTCTCGGGGTCGTCGTTCCGGGTGGACAGGGCCTTACAAGAGCTGAACCCGGCCACGCCGATAGGGCAGATGGCGGCCTCCGAGCCGCCGGCCAGAACGACGTCCACGTCGCCGCGCCTGACGGATTCGAAGGCGAGGCCTAGCGTGTCGGCGCCACTGGAGCAGGCCGAGACTGCGCTGTAGTTGGGTCCCTTGGCGCCGAGCAACATCGAGACCTGTCCTGAGGCCATGTCCGGAAGCATCATGGGCACAAGGAACGGGCTTACGCGGGAGGGTCCGCGCGAGTCCATCACACTAATCTGCTCAGAAAGCGTGATGATCCCGCCGATGCCGCTGGCGATCATTACGGACACCCGTTCTCGGTTGGCGTCGCTTATCTTGATGCCGGAGGACTCCACTGCCTCCAATGCGGCGGCGGCAGCCAGTTGCACGAATCGGTCCATCCTGCGGGCCTGTTTGCGGTCGACATAGGACGTAGGGTCGAAGTCGGTCACTTCGGCGGCCACCGTCGTCTCGAAGCCCTCGGTGTCGAAAGACGTTATTTGAGCGATCCCCGATTTGCCTGCCAGCAGGTTAGTCCACGTAGTAGGGGCGTCGAGGCCCACCGGGCTGACTACGCCTATCCCGGTCACGGCGACACGATTGCTCATTTGATGGCTCTCCAAGGGAATGCATCCCGGATGCGGTCGCTCGACGGCACCGGTAGATACGGTGAGGGTCGGCCTCGAAGTGGAGGCATTATAG
>JAQBTI010000127.1 GCA_027624995.1 Chloroflexota bacterium | reverse complement strand
CAGCGAAATCCAGATATGGGTGCGCTACGACGCCCGGCGCGTGCAGAGCTGCACACGACCGGGCGTCGGTTTTCCTGTCTCGATCGTCGGAACGTCCGGGGCCGGGCATCCCAAGACGGGACCCCTGGCGGGTCAGCGAGGGTATGTGGACTGCCCGGATTGATCTCAAGATACCGAGGCTCTGTGCGATAGCCCGGCAATCCTTGTCTCACCAACTGAACACTCCGGGACATGCCTCTGCAGGTCGCCCGCCGCCTTGCTTGCCCGAAAGTACCATAGAAAGTGTGACTAACGGACGAAGGCGGATGCCAGACCCTCCCCTATACTGTAGTCAATTCAAATACAAGGGAGGTTTGATACATGCGCAAATTAGCACAGAAGCTAGTCCGGGGAAATGAGGCAGGGTTCTCACTGATGGAGTTGCTCGTGGCAATTGGAATCATGGCTGCCATCGCGGCCGTCACGGTGCCGCTGGTGACGAAGTTCGCCAGCTCCGGTGAGTCGGGCGCCCAGAGCGCGGAGAAGACCAACGTCCAGACCGCGATGGACACTCTGATGGCCGAAGCCGCAGTAACCGTCATCGACGCTAAGAAGGGAAACACCACGGCGGCGATCCAGGACTGGACGGCGCTCCCCCTCAAAGGTACCGCGGCTATACAGGTCGGCGGCGCGAACGTGGACCTTGCCGACTACATGAGGATGACCACGGCCGACGAGACCAAGTACTGGTACTGCTACGACACAGATGGGAAGATTCTCGAGCAGAGGACAACTGCAGGTAACTGCGCCTAGTCTGACCGAGCAGCGCAGCTAATGAGGGGGGGTGGCGCCGACGCCACCCCTCTTCCTTTGCCAAGGCAATCGTCCAGGACCTCGACGATTCCATGTACAATCCGGAACGTGCACTCTGCGTGAGCCACCGCGGGGATACTGAATTGGACATTGAGCGCTTGAAGCACCTGAAGCCGAGCGCGACCAGCGCTGATCTAGTGGCAGGATGTCGATGGGAACCCAACTAATCACACATCGATGGCGAAAGGAGACCGGCCCCCGGGTCGAAGGCTCTCGCCCTCTCGATAGCGCCAAGGTTCAGGCGCCGTGCATCGTGCGGGTTCCTTCCGGTGGTTTCCGCCTCTTCTATACTGCTGTCGGCCCCGCGAAACCGTACCCCGCGTGCCAGGGGTACATCCTGAGCGCCGTGTCTGACGACGGGCTAGTCTTTCGCAAAGAGCCCGGCATCCGACTGGCGCCGCAGCCCTCGTTGCATCATGTATCTCTGCGGGTACTCGCGCCGACTATCACACAATGTGACGATGGCCGCTGGCGCATGTATTTCGAAGCACGAGGACCTGCTGATAGTCCGACGGTAATCTGCAGCGCCTCGTCTTCCGACATGCTACTTTGGGAACTCGATGACGGTATCCGGCTGCAGCGCCCCGGGGGTGTTGGAGGACCCCGTTATCTTCCCCTGGCTAACGGTGGCGGACGACTCTACTGCTGCGGCACCGAACTCGGCGGGAGCGGCGAGCGAGTCTCCAAGGGCGTAATCAGCGCTATTACGTCCGATGGCCTCCGGTTCGAGCTCGAGCCGGGATATCGCATGCGTGACAGGCAAGGGGACTACGACACATCGGGCATTACGGCTGCCGAGGTGATCCCGCCCGCTGTCGATGGCGGCCGTTGGACAATGGTCTTCTCGGCCTGGCAGGATGTACCGCCCGGAACCGTAGTGCCAGTTCATCCGAGCCAAGACACCGGCGCATTGGAGGGCGGGCGCAGCGAAGACTTCGCCGCCGCGTCGATCGCGGTCGACATGGCGGGGTATCGATCTCGGATATTCGTGGCCCAGTCACCGGACGGCATGGTATGGGACCGAGGCGAGTGCGCGATTGACGGTGGAGGACACGGGGCTGACGGCCTCGACGCAGTCCACGCCGAAGACATGTCGGTGATCAACATCGCCGACGGTACCTATCGGATGTACTACGCCGCCTGCGATAGGTACGGTAACTGGCGAGTCGCGAGTGCCATCACCGACCCAGTCTGACCGGCATTTCTGCGCTTACCAACGGAACTCTCAAGGGTTCAAGAGACCTGTTATCGACTGACGGTGGCCGCAAAGGCCCCGCTCAATGCGATCAGAACAGGGGGCGAGAACGCTGCGATATGCCATTGCCCAAGAACTCCCTAGGCAGGTCCGAGTCGGTCTTGCCCCTCCGAACTAGTTCCAGAAGTCCTTGAGGTGTGAGGCGTGCATGGAGTGACGAAGCTTTTGGATGGCCTTGGACTCGATCTGGCGAATGCGCTCGCGAGTGACGCCGAATTCGACACCGACCTCTTCGAGCGTTCTGCTCCGCCCGTCTGCGAGCCCGAAGCGAAGCTCAAGGACCTTCGCCTCGCGGCTGTCCAACGACCGAAGCGTGTTAACTACACCGTCTCTGAGCATCTCGTGCGTAGCAGCCTCGAATAGTCCAACTGACTCGTGGTCCTCGATCACATCAACCAGGCGGTGATCGCTCTCGCTGTCGCCCAGCGGTGTTTCCAGCGAGACCGAATCCTGAGTGGTCTTTAGTATCTCAGCGACCCGGTCGGTGGAGATCTCCATAGCGACGCCGATCTCTTCGTTGGTGGGATTGCGCCCGTTCTCCTGAACAAACTGGCGACTGACCCGCACCAATTTGTTGACCGTTTCAATCATGTGTACCGGAATCCTGATGGTGCGGCCATGGTCGGCGACGGCCCTGGACACTCCCTGACGAATCCACCAGGTCGCGTAGGTGCTGAACTTGAACCCTCGGCGGTAGTCGAACTTCTCGACGCCCCTTATCAGGCCGAGGTTCCCTTCCTGAACGAGGTCGAGAAACTGCAAGCCACGGCCGACGTACTTTTTCGCCACACTGACGACCAGGCGGAGATTCGCGGTCGTCATCCGCTCTTTCGCCAACTCACCCCGCGATTTGATTTGAGCGAAGTGCTTGCGGAAGACCAACTCGTACGTCTCGATCCTGCCGATGAAATCTGGCAGACCGATCTGTCTCGCTGTGTCGTCCATCCCGCCATCGCCGTCCAAGATCGACATGATCTCCTCGGGGAGGACACGGGTATCGAGCGAGAGGGTTTGAATATCCAACTTGACGTCGTCCGCTGTCTTTCCGGTGGCATCGGCCACAAAGGCCAGCATCTCTTCGGGCAAGTCGCCGTCCAGCACCCCTCTCATCTCGGGATCCAGAAGAACCCCGGCGAAAGATGCTTCTCCGTTGCGGCCCAGATGATGGCTCAGGGCCTCCACCAACCACTTGGCGTCAGAAACCCGGTGGAGGAGGTGATGGACAACCTGCCGAGCCCTCGGGGTGTGACCTTCGAGCCGCGCAAGGTCCTCTTCAAGTTGGAGGATGTACTTGCCTGCCTCGATTTCACGCGCTAGTTCGCGCTCTTGTTTCTTAGTGAGCAGGCCGACAGCACCGATCTCGCCCAGATACATCCTGGCCGAGTCGTCCAAGACCTCGGCCGCGGCCCGATTCCGATCGGCGGACCCTTCTTCGCGATCTAGTGGGGTAAATACGGGGGAGACGGCCGATAGCGCCGGTGCGAAGTCACCTTCGCTATCTTCCGGATCGGTATCCATCACCGCTTGCGCAGCCAGTGCGCCTTCTGCCGGCGAGCCGTCGGTTCCTGTGAGTGCTCTTGAGTACACGGTAACCTCGTTGTTCCACTACCCCCGAAAAAGAGGGCAGATCACTACTCCAAGTCTCTTTGCGGACTAATGACTCAGTATCCGTGAAGGACAGTATTCTGTGAAGCCCTATTCTGTGATAGTGTATATTGAGAATCGTGATGTTATAAAGATCGGAGAGTGGCTGTGGAGATTCGCGAGCTCAGGAGTTTTTGCACGGCAGCAAGGCTGAAGAGCATTACAAAGGCAGCGGAGCTCTTGCAACTGGGCCAGCCCACTGTGACGACCCACATAAAAAAGCTCGAAGAGGAACTGGGGACGCCGCTGTTCGATAGGGTAACACGGCCTATCCAACTCACCCCTGCCGGAGTCGCGCTGGCCGGGGTGGCCACCCCTCTCGTGGAAGGGATTGATGGCCTCGCCGCTACTGCCACGGCAGACGAAGAGGACGGACCGGTGTCGTTGGCCTCGACTCACGACATTATCTCTCACGCACTCCTCAGGGTCGTGAGCATCTTCTTGAAGCTCTATCCGCGGGCCCATCTTCGCGTCCGGTCTGCACTGACGGGAGAGGTGATGGACATGGTGGCTCAGCGTCAAGTCGACATGGGACTTGTGCCTGCCATGGGCAGCTCGGAAGATTTCGACTTTACGCCCCTGTTTGCGTCTGAGCGGGTCCTGATTACACCGAAGGGACATCCGCTTCTGGAGAAGCCTTTGGTGTCTCTGGACGAGATAGCTCAGTGGCCGCTCATACTTCGGAAACGGGAGACGGATACGAGTCGAGTGCTCGAGGCGGAGTTCCAACGAAAAGGTCTGAGCTACGACGTACGAGTTGAGCTCGACAGCATGGACATGGTCAAGCGATACGTCGCCCTGGGGATGGGGGTCTCAGTGGGGCCCAGGCTGGCCATAGAGCCGAAGGACCTGGATGATCTGGGGATTGTTAGCCTCTCCAGCCTCTTGCCGGTGGAGCAGGCGGGGGTCGTAACCCTGCGGGGCCGGACCCTGTCGACACCTACCCGAAGCTTCATCTCAGTCTTGAAGGATACCTTTTCGGAGGTGGCGTCGACGGCTTGATTCGTAACGTTACCTGGCCCCCCACCAGTCGTACATAATGGCAAAAATATCTTTAGATCAGCCACACCCTGAGGTGCCAGAAGCAGTGAAAGACGAAATCCTTACTTATTGGGACATGTGCAGTCTCCAGGGTATGTCCCTTCAGCGTGGCATGTACTTCAGACCTCCGCCGACACATGGGGTCGTCCTCATGTCGCGACGTAGTAATGCTCCTTACACTGATGCTTTGACATCGGACGAGGCAGTCCTGCTTGATGTTCGACGTACCGCTGAAGCACCAGATCCGAAGGCCTTCGACCAGCCACGATTCGAAAAAAGCGGCAAAGCTACGCAGAACGGACTTTTCGCCGCGTGGGTGGACGACCTCAAACGTGGCAGCGTGCTGCCAGCCATCTTCCGCGTCTATGAGAAGATGCGATCCGGCGTGTGGACAGATCGCGGATTATACATTCTCAACGACTATCAGTACGTAACACAAGGGCCACGCAAGGTCTTCAAGTTTCGACTTGAGCAAGCCGACTTTGATTCCAGAGCCCCCACGAATCCTCCACCAGCGACCTCAGGAGCAGTCGCCAGATTCCCTCGTGGATCAAACAGCTAGTGTACAAGCGGGATAAAGGACGCTGTGTGATCTGCGAAGCGACCGACCAACTCCATTTCGACCATGAGCTTCCGTTCTCCAAAGGTGGCACAAGCGTCATACCCGAGAACGTACGGATCTTGTGCGCACGACACAACATCGCCAAGTCGGCCAAGATCGAATGATCGGGTTGGCTTAGGCCGACCCGGCTCCCCAACCCGAAGATGCGTTGGCTCTCCACGACTAGGGTCCCCACACGGGTCCGGACGTAAGGCTATACCCTCGCGTACTTGTTGAGGCCGTTGGGCTCCCCGACTTGGCCAACGTAGACGTCTCCGTGGGAGTCGATCCACAACCCGTGGGGTCCGCCCGTGAACTGCCACGGCTCGGGGCCCCTGGAGCACCACGAGCCTATCAGCTCTCCGTCCAGCTTGCTGACGTAGACCTGGCCGTTAGAGGCCGAGTGCATGACGTCGTCTTCGTCGATGAATGCCTGGTTGGGCCCTGGGATCGACCACTCGTAGAGATATCCCCCGTTCTCGTCGAAAACCTGTATCCGGTCGTTCTCCCGGTCCATGATGTAGACTCGATCGTTCTTGTCGACGCTGATTCCGTGCGGCAGCTTGAACTCGCCCGGCCCTGTGCCGGGAGTCGGGTCATGGCCAAAGATGGCGAAGTCGTACTCGTGCCACTCGCCGGAGCCCCAGGAGAGCTTCAACTCGCCTTCGGGACTGAACCTGTGAACGCGGCACTGCCGGTACCCGTCGGAGACATAGAGGTCCCCCGACTTCGGGGCCAGCACCGCGCCTGTGGGCTGGTTGAACGGCTGTTCCGGCATTCCCGCCTGCCCCGGTGTGCCGATCACCTGAAGCATCTCTCCGCCCGTGTTGTATCTCCTTATGACGTGGTCGAAGCTGTCGGCCAGGTAGATCACGTCGTCCGGGCCTATCCAGATGTGATGAGGACTCTGCAGTTTGTCGTCCCCGAAGGACTTTAGGAACTTGCCGTCCCTATCGAAGACAAGGATCACGCCGCTCCGGTTGTCGAAGGAGTAAGCCGTGCGGGTGGCCACGTATACCCGGTCCAGCGAGTCCGTTGCCACGTCCGAGGCTATCCCCGAAATGTCCATACCTGGCCAACCCTCAACGGCTTCGTATTGATAGTCACCGACACCAAGACGCTTTCCCATTGGACTCGGTCTCCTTTTCGTACAGATCGGTGCAAAGCGCGATTCGTCGCTA